>JBMNOT010000029.1:0-14653 GCA_050943225.1 Christensenellales bacterium
TGTTCGCAGCCCCTTTCTTGGTGAATGGTATGATAACTTTATTCTACCAAGCGGCTGCGTCCATGTCCCTTTCTTCTTGACGCTTTTCTGAATTTGCGCAATTTATGATACCTTATCCATCACGATGCTGCTCGTCGTTCGTTCCAGAGGAAATACCGTTGTAACGGCTCGGTCTTTTTTTCTTAACCTTACAGAACAACCAGAAAATACAAAAAGTGTAAAAGATTATGACACATTGGCATATCCGTGCCAAGCGGTTATGTCAAATCCATGGACGCGCGCGTAATACCTGTAGCAGAAAGCGGCGTGCTGACGGGTATTTTTGTGCCTTTTTCCGGAAATATGGTATACTGATTCATATGAGTGTGCAGAAAGACGACATACGCCGCATGACGACGGAGCTTCTTTCCCCGGCGGGCAATATAAAAGCGCTGGAGCAGGCGGTACGCGCCGGCGCCGATGCGGTATACCTGGGCGGCCAGAGCTTCGGCGCGCGGGCGTTTGCGGCCAACTTTTCGTATGAGGAGATGGAGAAGGCCATCGCTTACGCCCACACGTATGGGGTCAAAGTCTACGTTACAGTCAATACGCTGATTTACCTGCGCGAAAAGGAAGCGTGCTTAAAGCACATTGCCCGGGTGTGCGAGCTGGGCGCGGATGCGCTGATTATGCAGGATATGGGCATGGTGGACCAGGTGAGGCAGCGCTGGCCGGATATGCCCATCCATGCCTCCACGCAGATGCACAACCACAATGACGCGGCGCTGGAATATGTCCGTTCGCTGGGCGCAGTGCGCGCGGTGCTCGCTCGGGAGATGACGCTGGAGCAGATAAGGTCGCTGCGCAGCCCCATTGAAAAAGATGTGTTTGTGCACGGCGCGCGGTTCCGACGCAGGGGCGCTATCTGCTCTCGCCCAAGGATATCGCGGTGCTGGAGGATATCGGCGCGCTGCTGGACGCGGGCGTGAGCTGTTTTAAGATTGAAGGGCGCATGAAGTCGCAGGAATACGTGTACCAGGTGACAAAAATATACGCCGGCCTGCTGCGGGACGCGCGCGAAGGAAGACCTCTTTATGCGCAGCCGGAAGATATTGAGGATTTGAAGAAGCTGTTTAACCGCGGCTTCACTAAAGGGCATCTGCTGGACGACAAGGGCGATGATCTGATGAGCATCCGGAGGCCCAACCACGCCGGCATGCCGCTGGGCAGGGTGCTGTCCGTCGACCGCAGCGGCATCCGTATAGAGCTGACGGCGCCGCTTAAGCAGGGCGACGGCATCAAGTTTGAGGGCAGCGACGACGGCTTTTACTGCAACCGCATATTAAAGAACGGGCTGCTGGTCAATGGCGCGCAGCCCGGAGAAGTGGTGACGTTGGAGGGCAGCGCAAAGACCCGGCCGGGGGACAGCGTCGTCAAGACCAGCGACGCCGAACTGATCGCCCGGCTGTCGGACACGCCCGAGCGCAAGGTGCCGGTTAGAGGACGCCTTCAGGCGCGCGGGGCAGCCCTTGCTGCTGACGCTGTGGGACGCGGATGGGCATACGGCTACAGCCCAAGGCGAGATCGTTGCGGAGGGCCGCACCCGGCCGGCCACAGCGGATGAGCTGCGCGACGGCGTGGCAAACTGGGCGGCCCACCGTATATGCTGGAACGTCTGGATGTGGATACCGACGGGCGGGCGTTTGTCGCAAAAAGCGTGCTCAACGCGCTGCGGCGCGATGCCGTGCAGCGCCTGACGGATATGAGAACGCAGGTGAGAAAGCAGCGAACGGCTTCGTATGCGCCGCCGACTCTTTCGCTGGAAGCGCTGCCGGAAAGGCCGCTGCTGCATGTGCTGGTCCGCACCGAAGAACAGTTGGACGCCGTGATGGGCCTTGCAACGGGCGACATTTACACCGAGGATGCGGCGCTGTACGACGCCCGCAAGGCGGACTGCCCGGCTTTGCGCCTGAAGATGGACCGGCTGGAGTTTTCTCCGCCGCCAATGCAGAGGGAGCGGCTGCTGGCGACAGACCACGGCGGGCTGCACGTCTATCCGGCGCATAACGATGTGGTGCTGGACTACACAGCCTTTGCGCTGAACGCGGACGCTCTGGCTGTTTATTTCCGCAGCAATGTCCGGCGCATTGCGCTGTCGTCCGAGCTGGACGCCGAGAGGACGGCGGAAATGCTGCGGGCGTTTTCCGAAGTGTATGAACAGCTGCCGCCGGTGGAGGCGCTGGTCTATGCGCGGCATGAACTGATGGCGCTGCGGCACTGCGTCATCCGCCACGCGCTGGGCGGTGCGGCGTGCGGCCGGTGCCGGCGGGAGCGGTTTTCGCTGCAGGACGACGCGGGCCGGATATTTCCGATATTGTCGACGCACCGCTGCGAGAACCGGCTGTTTGAGGGACGCCCCGCCAAAAAGGATGTAAGGCCGCTAATAGATTTGGGCGTCCGCCATTTCCGCGTGGAGCTGATGGACGAGGACGCTGCCGAGAGCCGCAGGATTGTGGGCAGATATTGCCGGATGCTGGAGGGTGGGGCATGATCACCGGATTTGCTCCCATAGCGGACGAGGACAGCCGCGTGCTGATACTGGGCTCCATGCCGTCCGAAGCGTCGCTGGCCAAGGGCGAGTATTACGGGCATCCGCGCAACGCGTTCTGGCCGCTGATAAGCGCCTTGCTCGGCGAGCCGATGCGCAGCAGCTATGCGGAGCGGGTGGACATGCTGCGGCGCAACGGCATTGCGCTGTGGGATGTGGCGGCGTCGTGCGAGCGGGAAGGCAGCGGCGACGCGGCGATACGCCATGTTGTCGCTAACGATTTCCCGGCGTTTTACGCGGCGCACCCCAACATACGTTATGTTTTCTTCAACGGCGGCAAAGCCTGGGAGTTGTATAAAAAGCATGTCGGATTTGATGAAGGCAGATTTGTTTATGAACGGCTGGGCTCCACCAGCCCGGCGCATGCGGTGCCCTTTGAAACGCGGCTTAAGGACTGGAAGCGTCTGATAACTCGTTTAAGAGAGGAAGCTGGAATATGAACGACAAGCAGTATGAAAAGCTGTATCAAAAATCGGTGGAACTGTCGGTGAAGGGCGACATCGCGGAGCTGTTCGATATACCGGACTGCGACAGCCACGCGCTGGACTGCCTGACCAACCCGCGCCGGTACCCGGCTGTGGTACGCCTCGGCCCCTGCAGCTGCGGCGAAAAGGACTGTGAAAACGTGTGCTTCTACAAGGCCATTACCCATGACGAGGATGGAAACGCCGTGATATCGGCGCAGGACTGTGTGGGCTGCGGCGACTGCATCAAAGCGTGCGGTTCGCACAACCTGGCGGAAATCAAGGAAGTCGTCCCGATATTTACGGCTGTCAACGAGGGCAAGCCCGTTTACGCGCTGATTGCGCCTGCTTTCTTAAGCCAGTTTGGCGCGGATATGACGCCGAGCCGCCTGCGCGCGGCGTTTAAACGCTTGGGCTTTGCGGGCATGATTGAGGTGGCGCTGTTCGCTGACATACTCACGCTCAAGGAAGCGCTGGAGTTCGACAGGTCGGTCAAGCGCAAGGAAGACTTTGTGCTGACCAGCTGCTGCTGCCCGATGTGGGTGGGCATGATCCAGAAGGTATACAGCCGCCTGATGCCGCATGTGCCGCCGTCCGTATCGCCGATGGTGGCGAGCGGCCGCGCCGTCAAGCTGATGCATCCGGACGCTGTGACGGTGTTTATTGGCCCGTGCCTTGCCAAAAAAGCGGAGGCGCGGGTGGCGGATATCTCGGACGCGGTGGACTATGTGCTGACGTTCCGGGAGATAAAAGACATCATGGACGCGGCAGGCGTCGATCCAAAGGCGTTGGAGGAGGACCAGCGCGACCATTCGTCGGCGGGCGGGCGCATGTATGCCCGTACCGGCGGCGTCAGCCAGGCGGTGGCGGATACGCTTGCCATGCTGCGCCCCGGAAGGGAGATACCGCTGAAAAGCCGGCAGGGAGACGGCGTACCATCTTGCAAGCAGCTGCTGAAAGACGTGATGGAAGGCCGCATTGACGCCAACTTTATCGAGGGAATGGGCTGCGTGGGCGGCTGCGTGGGCGGGCCGCGGGCGCTGATTCCGAAAGAGGAGGGCAAGGTCTACGTGGACGCCTATGCGGACAAGGCGGCCAGCCGGACGCCGGTCAACAACGCATTCGTGCTGGAGCTGCTGAAACGGCTGGGGTTTGACACCATCGAAAGCCTGATAGAAGGGGAGAACATGTTCACCCGCCGGTTCTGATTAAAAGAATTATCAGTGATTGAAGAGCGCGCTGTTTTTGTTTGGCAGCGCGCTTTTTTGACGGGAAAGAGGGAACATTATGGGAATATATGATTAGTTTTAGCAAACAGGCTTGCCAAATATGACGAATTCGTTTATAATGTTAAAAAAGTATTACAACCATCACAAATTTGTTTAGATGGTTTCTCGAAGGAAGAACCAACGCATGCATAAATCCAGAAAAACACTGACGCTGATTATCTCCTTTTGCCTGCTGCTGTCGCTGTTCCCCGGAACCGCACTCGCGCATAACGCAACGCCCGATATACCGGTTGGGCTGCCCGCGCCGCAGGGCGTTGAAATCATCGGGCAGTCGGTCACCTGCGCCACAATCGATTGGGACAACGTGCCCGGCGCCGAGGGTTACGAGGTATACCGCGCTGAAAACGGCGGCGATTATACCCTCGTCCATACCACGGCATTTTCGGTATTTGCCGACAAGGACCTCATCACGGGGAACGATTATTCCTATAAGGTGCGGGCTTTCCGGCCTGCGGACGGTACTGTGGCGTACAGCGATATGTCGGACGAGATCAGCGTCAGCCCGCGCTTTGCGCTCTACTACCAGGGCAGCGGCGCCTGGCGTTTCAGCGACGAGGTGAAGAAAAGGGCCTGCCTGCTCACAGCTTTCGCAATCGTGATTCGCAACATGGGCATTGAGGCCACGCCCCGCACTGTCTATAAGGCCAACGGGGGTACGCCTATCAGCATGGCGCGGCTGGAACGCCGTTTCGGCGTGGTCGCAGCGCAGGCTCTGCCGGAAAATTCGCCGCTGATGGACAGCTTTGGCGGGCGGTCCACCAGCATCAAATCAAAAGTCAAGAATTATGAGGCAGCCGTTAAGGAAGCGCTCAAGCTACATCCCGAAGGCGTGATCCTCTACTTCAAAAAGGGTGGCGCGGCGCACGCGATTGTGGCCTGCAAGGTGGATGAAAACGGCACTATCTATTACAGCGACCCCGGCCGCAACAAGGGCAGGCTGCTGACATTTAAGGAAACATGGGTCAGATATCACCACCATATGTCATACGGCAACCTGTCTGAGATGATTGCGCTTGATCTGGCGGACGGCGTTAGCTTGGTATTGGAATAAGCGTTTGGGCACTTTGCGCGGCTCCTGGTGGGGTCGCGTTTTTGTTGCCTTATGGGCATGGAATGCAGAAAGTGCGGGAAAATAAGCCATAAATCAAGAAACCGGGGTGAGAGTATATGCAGGACCGCCCGTTATGGATGAATGTAATGCGGCAATTATGGCGCCGGACTGGGCGTATGGTTTTGCGGCGCGGCGGATGACGGCTAAATTCACCGACGACGCGCGCTACCATGGCGGCACAAGACGGCCTTTCTTTGAAGGCTGGTATTTCAAGCACGCGGGCAAGGACGGCGCCTTCGCGGCTATCCCCGGCGTTTTTCACGGAAAAAACCGCGCGGATAACCACGCGTTTATTCAGGTGCTGTTCTCGTCGCCGCCGGAAAGCCATTTCGTCCGGTTTCCGGCCGAGGTATTTTCGTGCGACTCGCGCAGCTTTATGGTGCGCATCGCAGACAACATGTTTTCGCTGGACGGTTGCCGGCTCAGCCTGCCCGGCATCGGGCTTGAAGCGTCCTTTCAGTATGGACCCCGGGTGCCGCTGAACACCAGCCTGATATCGCCCACCATCATGGGGCCGTTCGCTTACCTGCCCGGCATGCAGTGCCGTCACGGGGTGCTAAGCCTATGGCACAGCGTGACGGGCAGCGTGCGCTGCGGCGGAAGGAGGATGGATTTTGACGGGGCAGACGGCTATATCGAGAAGGACTGGGGCAGCGCATTTCCCGACAGCTGGGTGTGGATGCAGTGCGGGGACAGCCGGGTGACGCTGATGTGCGCGGTGGCGAGCATACCGCTGAAACTCATAAGTTTCACCGGCATTATCTGCGTGCTGCGCGACGGAAACAAACAATATCGGCTTGCCACATACAACGGCGCGCGCGTCTCGAAACTGGAATGGCAAGGCAGAGAATTGCTCACCAAGCTGTCGCAAAAGTATTACCGCCTGACCGTCCGGGCGCAAGCCGGCGCTTTCGGGCACCTGCAGGCGCCCACGCCCACAGGCATGGACCGGCGCATACAGGAAAGCCTCGAGACCCACTTTTTTGTCCGTTTGGAGCACCGCGGCGAGACTGTTTTGCAGGGGTACTATACCGGCGGGCTGGAGATGCTGAACGTAGAGGAGCTGATGAAGTGAAGTTCCGACAAACCGGAAACTCTTGGCCGGCCGCCCTGTATGCCTGCTCATACTGGTAAAGCTGGCTGCCCGGCGGCTGTTCGCATATCATGGGAAAGCAAAGCGCCCGCACGGTGTGGTACGGGCGCTGCCAGGAGGAAAGTATGATGACAGCATGCGGAGCCGCCAGTCCGGCAAGCTCTCATGCGCTACAAGACTGCTGTTTTGCGATCCGCTTCGATAATGGCCTCCATGGTTTCCTGCACGGCGCTGCGCATTTGCAGCACACGGCTGCGTTCCGAGCCGGTGTTGGCCGGGTATTCGGGCATGCCGATATGCAGCGTAATGAGCGGCTTTTTGCGCAGCCGGCCTATGAGGCCGCGCGGCTGACGGAAGGTGAACACCATAGGCAGCACCGGCACGCCGGATTTCACCGCCAGATGGAAAGCACCGTTGCGGAATGGGCGAAGCTTGTCGTACCAGGGCCACAGCGACGCCTCGGGGTAGAAGTGGACGATGCGGCCTTTTTCCAGCTGCGCCCGCATGGATTCCATGAACGCGTGCAGCGCCTTGGGTGACTCGGGTATGGGTACGCCGCCCAGCAGGCGGATCAGCCGCCGTACAACGGGTATCTCGAAATTCGCCTTGAGCGTTGCGAAGAAAGGTTTCCGCGGGAACAGCGTGCAGGCCACCATGGGAGAATCCAGCAGATGGATATGGTTGGTCACCGTCACGGCGCCGCCTTTTAAGTACCGCAGGTTCTTTTTGCCCACGATTTTAAGGCCGAAGAACAGCCGCGACACCAGGCTCAGGAGCGGGATGGCGATGAAATAGAACAGCAGCGACGAGCCGAGCCGAAAGAAGATGTTGCGGTTGACGAAACGGTAATGTTCGTCCACGCGGTACGTGAAAGGCGTGGGCATATGCACCACATGCGCGTTGAGGTCCTCAGGGGCTGCCGCCGCGGGACGCTGCTCGGCGATGACGCGGGCATAGACCTCTTCGATGCGGTCGACGGACCGGGACAGGCGGTAGTTCTCTGCTGCCCGCAGGTAAGCTTCCCGCATCTGCGCGCGCTCTTCGGGGTGCTCGATCCAGTAGTCGATCTTACGGGCGAGGTCGTCGGCGTCCTTGTTGCGGAACAGGCTGCGCTCGTCCAGTGCAAACTGGCGGGCAGCGCTCTTTTCCGAGTTCGCGATAACCGGGACAAGCCCGCTGGCGATGGCCTCTAGGCAGACGATGGCTTCGATCTCAACCTCGGCGGCGTGAACGTACAGGTCGCACTGGTTGTAGACCTTCACGATCTCGTCCTGGCTGACATACCCAAACATCGGCGGGTTTTTCAGGCCGCTGGCCAGGCGCTCGTAGCGCCGCTGCCTGGGCCCTTTGCCCAGAAACACCAGCTGTATGCGGTCCGCGTATTTGGAGCGCATTGCCGCTTTGATGACGAGGTCCTGCCGCTTTTCCGCAGCCAGACGCCCCACCATCAGTATCATGAATTTGTCTTCCCATTCCAGCGGCTTTGCAACGTCCAGCGGGCGGAATGCTTCGTCCACGCCGTTGGAGATAACGTGCAGCCGGGCTGCATAGCCGTGGCGCCTGAGCTGCTCCGCAATGAAGCGCGACGGGCAGTGAACGTCGCGGATGTACCGGTAAAACCGCTGCCGGAACGACAGGTAAAAAAGTTGCGCTGCGAGGGGAAAGTGTTTGAGCCCGATGTTATACGTGATGTTTTCCGGCTGGCAGTGAAACGCTGCCATGTGCGGTATGCCCATTTGCCGCGCCATTTTGCGTGCGGCGCGGCACAGCCGAAATGGAAAGAAAAGGTGGACGATGTCGGCACCCTCAAGTGCTTTTTTCAGCACCGCTTTGTCCGGTTTGCCGAACGCCATACCATGAGCGCGGAATATCGGATTCAGCGGCCCGAAATTCGCGGTCGGGACGACATACTTGTCCGGCGCTTCCTTGCCGATAGCCACAATGCGCACTTCATGGCCTCTTTCTCGGAGACAGTGCGCAAATCGGAACGCAGAGACGGACGTCCCATTGTTCTGATTGTCATACTGGTCCATCACATATACAATTTTCATTTGAGTTCAATAAAGGATGTGGTAATAATAAAATGGAATGATTGCGGGGGGATCCTTTATTGAATGACCTCCTTTCCGACAATCTTTATTAATATGAATACGTGGATTATATCTAGAATACTACAAAAAGGCGATGGTTGCAATCACCACCGCCTGTTTTTGCCATAATTTCCCGCACCGCTCAGCCGGAGAACTTGATCACATTCAGCCCGATTTCTTCGGAGAACGAACGGCCGATTCGCCCGTCCAATACGCGGATGAACACCTCGCAGGTCGCGCTGACGACAGCGCGGTTGAGGTGTCCGCCAAAGGCGGTTCCGCCCTCGCCAGCCAGCACTGCGTGAATGTGCAGGTACGGCTTGCCGTCGTGGGTGCTGATATTGCCAGACAGGCTAGCGATTTCATATATGCCGGCATACTCGCGGGAATAATACTGCTTCGTGCCAGTGTCGAAACACCCAAGAGTCGCTTCGTTGACAGCGCCGATGGCACTCACACAGCCAAGCTTTATGCCTTCTCGTTCGCACAGCGCCCCAATGGAGGCGATTACCTCCTCGCCGGGATCCAGCCGCATCACAAAAGTGTCTGAAAAACGCCTGTATTCCATGACGACCTCCGATGAAAGCTCTGCCTTACTATATAGCGGGGCGGGATAAGTGTCAAGCAAGCCGAATAAAGACTATAGAAGCGGATTAAAGTATGCTTGTCACCAAGTATTGACCGAGCTGAAAATATCGGTTATAAATGAGTGGGAATGAAGCACTCCCATGGCGCAAGCCTAAACCGCGGAATCTGCTGATGACTTCTGTAACTGACGTGAGGTCATCGGCTTTTTATTTGCGCAGTAATGAGGACGTAAACGAAGGAACACTTTTTGCGAAAAAATTATCTTCATTTTGGCAGGCGGCGCTGCGGGCGCTGTGCTGCGTTTTCTGATTAAGGGACTAAGAATTTCAGCGGATTTTCCGCTGGGTACTCTGGTGATCAATGTACTTGGAAGCTTCCTGCTGGCGCTGATTCTAACGGCGTCAATGGGTAGATTCAAGCAGCATGAAGACTTGAGAGATGGTATAACGGTGGGCTTTATGGGCGCTTTCACAACGTTTTCCTCAGTTTGTCAGGAAAGCGCGGCGCTTTGGACAGAGGGAAGGGGCGAAACCGCTGTGGTTTACCTGGTGTTATCCACTGCTCTGGGGATGGCGGCTGCGTTCGCCGCATACCGGCTGGCCGCGCGACATATGAACAAAAACACAGAAGGGAAGAAGGGCTGCTGATGGATATATTACTTGTGGGCCTGGGTGGTGCGGCGGGCAGCGTTGCACGGTATGCGATCGGCAGGGCAGTATCGTCGAGAACCCGGGGAGCATTTCCGTGGGGGACGTTTTTGGTCAACATAAAGGGTGCTTTGCTGCTGGGCATCGTGGTTGGCCTGGATGTACCGCGTAACGCCGCACTGCTGGCGGCTGACGGCTTCCTGGGCGCCTACACGACGTTTTCCACGTTTATGTACGATGGCTTCCGCCTGTTTAAAAGCAGCCGCGTCAACGCAGCCGTTTATATCGCTGGCATGCTCGTGCTGGGCATAGCCTGTTTCGGCGCAGGCAGCCTGCTCGCGGGCATTGTGCGGTGACGATGAGAATGCATGTATTGCGTTTTTTGTCGACCCGGTATTATAATGGGATGTCAAAAAACCAAAGTATGCTGATATGCAAAAACGTATACATCGGGGGATTTTATGCTGGAACTGAAGGATATCCGGCTTCGTATCGGCGATGCGGACATACTGCGCGGCATCAGCCTTAAGCTGGAGGACAAAAAGATATATGCGGTGACTGGGTCGAACGGCAGCGGAAAATCGTCTTTGGCGCGCGTCATCATGGGCATACAGCAGCCCACGTCCGGCTCGGTTTTGCTGGACGGGCAGGACATCACGGGGCTGAGCATCACCGATCGGGCGAGGCTGGGCATCGGCTATGCGTTTCAGCACCCGCCGCGCTTTAAAGGAATCAAGGTGAAGGAACTGATGGCGCTGTCGGCCGGCAACGACATGCAGAAGGTGTGCGATCTGCTGTTTTCCGTCGGCCTGTGCTCGCGCGATTACCTGGAACGCGACGTGGACGCGACGCTTTCCGGCGGCGAGATCAAGCGCATCGAGATCGCGTCAGTGCTCGCCAGAGACCTCAAGGTGGCGGTGTTCGACGAGCCGGAGGCGGGCATCGACCTGTGGAGTTTCCAGAAGCTAGCCGAAACGTTTAAAACGATGCACGAGCGGCTGGATACCACCATCATCATCATTTCGCATCAGGAGCGCATACTGGAGCTTGCCGACGAGATACTGCTGCTGTCGGACGGCGCCATGAAGCGGCATGTGTCCAAGGATATGCTGTGGAGGCGCGGCATTGCGGACGGCTGCGGCTGCAGCGCGGAATGCGGGAAACTGGAGGTGCAGGATGCTCAGTACGCTCGATAAGATATTGCTGGAGCAGGTGGCGGGCCTGCACGATGTACCGCAGGGCGCTTACAACATTCGCCGCAACGGCGAGGCAGCGGGCCGGCGCACCACCGCAAATATCGACATCGTATCCAAAACGGACCGGGCGGGCATCGACATCATTGTGAAGCCGCACACCCGGGGGGAGAGCGTCCATATCCCCGTTATCGTGTCCGCGGAGGGGCTGCATGACGTGGTCTATAACACGTTCGATATAGGGGAGAACGCCGATGTGTTGATCGTCGCGGGCTGCGGCATTCACAACAGCGGCAGCAGAAAAACGGAGCACGACGGCATCCACGAGTTTTTCATCCGGCGCGGCGCGCACGTCCGCTATGTGGAAAAGCACTACGGCCAGGGCGACGGCACGGGCGACAAGGTTCTCAATCCCAAAACGATACTGCACCTGGAGCCGGGCGCCGTGGCGGAGCTGGAGCTGGTGCAGATACGCGGTGTGGACAGCACGCGGCGCGATACCGAAGTGGCGCTGGACGACGGCGCGAAGCTGGTGGTCACAGAAAGGCTGCTGACGGACGGCGTGCAGGAAGCGTATTCCAACATCTGTATTGACATGCAGGGCGGCGGCGCATCGGCGCAGATCATATCGCGCTCGGTGGCGCGCGGCCAGTCCCGGCAGGATTTCGCGTTTGACCTGATCGGCCGCGGGGCATGCCGCGGGCATATCCAGTGCGACGCTATCATCATGGACCAGGCTACGGTCATCTCCACGCCGCGCATTTCTGCGCACCATGCGGACGCGCAGCTGATACACGAGGCGGCCATCGGCAGGCTGGAAACCCAGCAGCTGCTGAAGCTGCAGTCTATCGGCCTTACGCCGCAGCAGGCGGAAGAGACGATATTGCAGGGCTTTTTGAGGTAGAGGCAGAGAAACGAATCGGGCGGCTATTGGCCGCCCGTTTTCGTGTACAGATTTTTCAGCAGCGCATCATCCCAGCGCCACGTCCAGTATCATCATCACCGTAAAGCCCAAAAGGCAGCCGATGGTGGCGATATCGGTGTGCGCGCCCTTTTCACCCTGCTGCGCTTCGGGGATCAGCTCTTCCACCACCACATAGATCATCGCGCCCGCCGCGAACGCCAAAGCATAGGGGAGGATGGATCGCATGGTGACCACCGCCAGCGCGCCGATGACGCCTGCGATCGGCTCCACCAGCCCCGAAGCCTGGCCCAAAAGAAACGCCTTGTTGCGGGACAAACCTTCGCGCCTGAGCGGTATCGCTACTGCCGCGCCCTCCGGGAAGTTCTGCAGTCCGATGCCGATGGCCAGCACCACCGCGCCGGTGACGGACGCAGAGGGCAGCCCGTATGCCGCCGCGCCGAACGCGACGCCCACAGCCAGCCCTTCCGGAATGTTGTGCAGCGTGATGGCCAGCACCAGCAGCACGCTGCGCTGCCAGCCTGTCTTCACGCCTTCCGATTTGCCTTCTGCCCCTCGGTGGAGATGCGGCAGTATCTTATCTACGATGAACAGAAATGCGCAGCCTGCTAGAAAACCGATTGCTGCGACGAGCCAGGCCGGCGTCGGGCCTTCTTCAGCCATCTCGATGGCCGGCGCCAGCAGAGACCAGAAGCTGGCCGCAATCATGACTCCCGCGGCAAAGCCCAGCATCCCGTTCAGTACCTTGCGGTTGATCGTCTTGAAAATGAAGACGAGGCCGGCCCCCATCGCCGTGACGCCCCAGGTGAACAGCGTCGCCAGCAAAGCCTGCAGTACAGGCGCGTAACCGCTCAAAAACTCGTCCATTGAAGCCCTCCATGCAGAATATGGTGATAAAAGTATAGTTTCATATTATCACATCGGTTTCGCATTGAGAACCACCCCGAAAACGCCGGGCTTAAAAGGGCGGCGCCTCCGGCGTATCGTATTAAGCCAGAGCATATCTGCTACTGAGGTATGGCATCTCCGCTTTGATTTTTTACTGTCCGCTTTTTCGGTCTGGCTGTCCGATATAAATACGAATAAATATTCTGCTTACCTCTTTACAAGAACGTATGTTCTGGTTTATGATAAACGTGAGGAGTTGGGGGCTATGGATACCAGCGAGAAACTGCGGATACTGACCGATGCGGCGAAATACGATGTGTCATGCACCTCCAGCGGCGTCAATAAAAAGTCCGGGCCGAGCGGCCTGGGCAGCGCGGCATCCTGCGGCATATGCCACAGCTTTTCTGCCGACGGGCGGTGCATCTCGCTGCTCAAAGTGCTGATGACCAACGTGTGCGCATTCGACTGCGCCTACTGCGTCAACCGGCGCTCCAACGACACGCCGCGCGCCATATTTGAGCCGCGCGAGCTGGCGGATCTGACCATCGCATTTTACCGCCGCAACTACATCGAGGGGCTTTTTTTAAGCTCCGGCGTGCTTGTCAGCCCGGACCACACCATGGAGCGCCTGATCGCTACGCTGCGCATTCTGCGGGAGGAGTACCTCTTCAACGGGTATATCCATGTCAAGGCTATCCCGGGCGCTGACCAGAGGCTGATTGCACGGCTGGGAACTCTGGCCGACCGCATGAGCGTCAACATCGAGCTGCCGTCTCAGGAGAGCCTTTCCCTGCTCGCGCCCGACAAGACCAAACAGGCCATATTACAGCCGATGAGCTTTATCCGCCGGCGCATCGAGGAGAACAGGGAGGAACGCGCGCTGATGCGCAGCGCGCCGCGTTTTGTGCCGGCTGGACAGAGCACCCAGATGATTATCGGGGCGACGGGGGAGAACGACTTAAAGATACTCAGCCTGACGGAGCGGCTGTACCAGACTTATAAATTAAAGCGCGTGTTCTTTTCTGCGTACATTCCGATGATGGAGAGTTCGCTGCTGCCTTCGCCGGACACCAAGCCGCCGCTGCTCAGAGAGCACAGGCTGTACCAGGCGGACTGGCTGCTGCGCTATTATGGCTTTTCCGCATCCGAACTGCTGGACGAACAGAACCCCAACTTCAATCCGTACCTTGACCCCAAGTGCAACTGGGCGCTGCGTCATCCGGAATTGTTTCCGGTGGAGGTGAACTGCGCGCCTTATCAGATGCTGCTGCGCGTGCCCGGCATCGGGGTACGCAGTGCGCAGCGCATCGTTGCTGCCCGCCGGACGTGTAGATTGGATGCGGCCGGGCTTAAAAAGCTGGGCGTGGTCATGAAGCGCGCGCAATACTTTATCACCTGCGGCGGCAAAAGGCCGAGCGGCTTGGATATAGCGCAGGATACGATGCTGACTGCGCTACTGTCCGAACAGGCGCGCGGCAGACTGGAGACGGCAACGGCGGCAAGCGATGTTGCGCAGCCGCGACAGCTGTCGATGTTTGAGCATCCCGTTTTGGCGAAGGAGGAGCTGCAGAAATGTTTGACCGGAGAGCTGTAAGCGCGCCGGAATCCGGCGTTACCATATACGTTTACGACGGCAGCTTCGACGGGCTGCTGTGCTGCGTGTTTGAAAGCTATGCCGCCCAGGAACTGCCTGCGGATGTGCTCGCTGAAACGGCTGAGCTGCCGCTGCTGCTGCCTGTTAAGCACATAGAGACGCGCCCAGACCGTGCGGAGCGCGTGCG
>JBMNOT010000030.1:0-14606 GCA_050943225.1 Christensenellales bacterium
CACGAGCAAAGATAAGCCCACAAACGGCGAGTTCATTGCGCTGATGGCGGACAAGTTGCTTATGGACCGCAGCGCATAGCCTGCCACAGGCACTAAGCCGCACGCGCAGAGCATGCACAGTGCGGTTTTTTATTTCTCCTGCTGCGGGCGAGCTGCGCAGCCATCCAGAGGCCAGCCGCCTCAGCACCAATCAATACAGCGCAGCAGGGTAAAAAACAGCCCTATTGGCAATATCCATATAAATCAGCATTTAACTTTAAGTCACGCGCGTTGACTATTGCAGTGGAAACGGTATAGAATAAAGGCATTGTTATGGGGTATGGGGCCATTTCTATGTGGTGAGGTATCTGTATGCATCAGACTGTTAGTGTGGCCTCCAACGCCAAAATGATCGAGGTATTAAAAGCTGAGTTCATCGGAGAAGCCGCCGATGTCATGCGCGCTGCGCTCGCTGGCGGCGACCGTGGCGAGCTGCTCGACACGCTGGGCGGCGTTGTATTGCTCGCCTATGTGCTGGCACGCCGCTGCGGCATCAGCTTCGAAGAACTGGACGCGGATATCATCGAAAAGGCGGAGACGGGAATCAGCGAGGGCCATAAGCTGGAAAGCGTTTATGGGGACCTGTCTCTGCTGAAAAAACATTTTGAAAGCGGGATTTCACGGGGTTTTGGACAAGACAAAAAACGAAGACTATAAGAGCGTACTCATCAGTTCCCTGATCGCCATCGCTTTGCTGGCGGCGCTGCTTGGGCTGCCAGCGATAAAAAGTCTGGATTTTTTGATATTAGCGATGCTGGTGCTGCCGCCTCTTTTTGCGTTTACCGTGGCAAGCGGCGGTTATGTCTTGGGCGCTCTTGCGATGGCGCTGTGCTTTGCCGTGGGCTACGCGCTGGATAACCGCCTTGCCGTGATACTGGCGGCAATCTGTTTGCCTTTCGCTTTTGCCGCCGGCTATGCCGTCCGTGCAAGGCTTCGTTTGCGCCACAGCGTCATGGCGTCCGGCGCGGCGGCACTGGCCGGCGTGCTGCTGGGTGTGGGCGCGCTGTGGCTGATGACAGGGCAGATGCCCGTAGACTTTTTTGCGAACCAGCTGGAGGGCTCCTTTTCCGGCCTCTCCGACGCCGAGGTTTTAAGCTTATACCAGCTGGTGCGAATCCCCGATTTGTTTACGGGCGCCGTCACGCAGGCAGCGCTGGATTCTGCGTCCCGGGCGGATGCCGTCACGTATCTCGTGGGTCTGTTTCGGGAAGCGCTTAATTACCACCTTGTCGGCATGATCGGCTGCTACTCGCTGCTGATGGGGCTCACGGGCTATCTCATCCCCCGCGCGCTGCGCAAAAAATTGGGAGACGATGTGGTCGCCATCCCGCCGTTCGCCGAATTTTCGCTGCCCCGCCGTTTCTGGCTGGCCTTTGCGCTCAGCTACCTGTTCGCCATCATCGGCAGCAGCTACGGCTGGCCCGGCTTTGCGATACTCGAGGTGACGGTGTTGTCCATCTACGGCCTGGTGCTCTCGGTGCAGGGGCTGGCGTTTCTGGACTTTTTGTACCAGCGGAACAAAATGGGCAAAGGCGTCCGGGTGGTGCTGCATGCGCTGGGCCTTATCATCAGCTCGATGCTGGGCAACCTTTTAATGTGGCTGGGCCTCTTCGAGAACATAGCAAACCTGCGCGTCCGGATGGACACGAAAGGCGGTGTGGTGCCGTGAAGAAGCGCGTGCGTTTTTTAACAACTGATGTGATCTGCCTCTCCGGTGCGCTGGGCGCAGCCGCCGTATTGGCTTTTTTTGTCGATTACCGGCTGGGCATCGCGGTGCTGCTTGCCGCGCTGCTATTAATCGTGCTGTATGTCCTGCTGGTCACGCTGCGCCGCATCCGGCTGCAGCAGTTGGTGATGAAAGCGCTCTCCGAACCGGAGAAATCCACCTACCTCAACACGATGATCATACCCACCGCGCTGGTCACGCCTTCCGGCAGCGTCCAGTGGGCCAACCTCACGTTCCGCAACCTGGTGGGTTTCGGGGCGCTGCGCAACATCGAGCACATGATTCCCGGCATCAGCAAGCCGGACAAAGACAAGAAGATCATCATCGACGGCAAGGCCTATAAAAAGGAACTGACCGTGCTGCACGACCGGGGCAGGAAGCTGCTGCTCTACCGCCTGATCGATCCGGAAAACAGCGTGGAGGCCAACAAGCTGTACCAGCATTATCTTCCCGTGGTGTGCCATGTGCTGATCGACAACTACGACGAACTGGCTGCCGAGGTGCAGCAGACGGAGCAGACGGAACTGGTGGCAGCGGTAGAGCGGCGCGTAGCGGCGATGGCCAAATCGGTTTCGGGGTATTTTGTGCGCGTTGACCGCGGCCGCTACCTGTGCGTGTTCGAGCGCCGGTTCCTCCCCACCCTCCGGAATACGCGCTTTAGCATACTGAACGAAGTGCGCCAGATCAAGTCGGTATACTCCCCCACGCTGTCCATCGCCATCGGCGTGGGCGACACGCTGGAACAGTCGGGCGAATACGCGGGCAAGGCGCTGGAGCTGGCGCTGGGCCGCGGCGGCGACCAGGCCGTCATCAAGCAGGGCGACCAGTTCTCGTTCTTCGGCGGCGCCACCCGAACGGTTTTCCGCCGCAGCAAGGTCAAATCGCGCATGATCAGCCATGCGCTGCGCAACCTGATGGAGCAGTGCAGTGACGTTTTCGTGATGGGCCATGAAGCGCCGGACCTCGATTGCATCGGCGCATCGATGGGCATCCGCGCATGCGCGCGCCATGTGGGCAAAAAGGCGTACCTCGTCATCGACAATCCCAACCCGTCCATCGATCTGCTGCTGGAGAGAATCCAGTCCACCGACGTTTACGCTTCCAGCATACTTTCAGGGCAGGAAGCTGCCATGCGCATCAGCCCGTCCAGCATGCTGGTGGTAGTGGACACGCAGCTGGCGGACTTTACGGTATCGCCTCGCCTGCTGGAGATGGCGAACACGCTGGTGGTGATCGACCACCACATCCGCGGCACATCCGGCATCGAAAACGCAGCACTGTTCTACCACGACACAAATGCGTCTTCCGTCTGCGAGCTGGTCACCGAGCTGATGCAATACTTCGGCGACGATCTAAAGCCGCTGCCTGTTGAACTCGAGGCGCTGCTGTGCGGCATCACGCTGGACACCAAGGGTTTCTCGTTCAACACCGGCGTGCGCACGTTCGAGGCGGCGTCCTACCTGCGCCGGATGGGGGCGGACACCACGGTCACGCGGCAGCTGGTGCAGGACGATCTTGATACGTTCCTCGAAAAAACGGAGATCGTCAAAAACGCACAGATCGTCGATGGCGTGGCCATCGCAGTGTGCCCGGAGGGCCTGTCCAAGACGTCGCTCATCGTGGCGCAGGCGGCGGACGCCCTGCTGACCATCCGCGGCATCATCGCGTCGTTCGTGGTCAGCCGCGTGGACGACAACGTGGTCATCAGCGGAAGGTCTTCGGGCGATGTCAACGTGCAGCTCATACTGGAAAGCATGGGCGGCGGCGGTCACGCCACCGTCGCGGCGGTCAAATTGCCGGGCGCCGATGTGGCGGAGGCCGTGGCGCAGCTCAAAGTGGCCATCAATAAATATATGAAAGAGGGATAAACCATGAAAGTGATACTGACGAAAGATATTAAGGGCACGGGTTACGCCGGCGACATCATCACGGTGAGCGACGGCTACGCGCGCAACTACCTGATTCCCAAGGGATTGGCCAAAGAGGCGACGCCGCACAACCTCAACGTCGCCAAGCAGCAGCAGAAGGCTCTTGAAAACCGCAAAATGCTGGAGAGGCTGTCCGCCGAAGAAGCCGCAAAAAGGCTCAAGGGCATGCGCGTCGTCGTCAAGGCAAAATGCGGCGAGGGCGGCCGGCTGTTCGGCTCCGTCACCGCCAAGGAAATCTCCGACGCCATACTGGCGCAGCACGGCATCGAGATAGACAAAAAGCGCATCGTGCTGGAGGACAACATCAAGGACCTGGGCGAAGTCACAGTCCAGATCAAGCTGCACGCCGGCATATCCACCGATATCGTGGTGTCCGTTGAAGCGGCTGAATAACAACAGTATTCCATTAAGAGGAGCCATGGAGCAAAACCAAGCGGCCTTTGTGCCGCCGCACAACATAGAGGCGGAACGCAGCGTGCTGGGGAGCATGTTTCTGGACCCCCGGGCTGTTTTTATCGCGCTGGAACATCTCGCGCCGCAGGATTTCTACTCCCGCCGCAACCAGCTGATATTCGAGACGATGGCGGAGCTGTCGGAAGCGGGCATGCCCATCGACATCGTGACGGTGGTAGACCGCATGGAACGACGCGGGCTACTCACCGATCCGGACGACACGCTGTACATTGCGGACCTCGCGGGCAGCGTGCCCAGCGCGGCAAGCGTGCAGTACTACGTGGACATCGTTCAGCAGAAATCGGTGCTGCGGTCGCTTATCGAGGCGGGCAACCAGATCATCCGGGATGCCGCCACTTCGGAGGAGGACGCGGCCCTGGTCGTCAACCGCGCGGGCGATTTGATCTACAGAATCGCCGTCAAGCAGCGGCGCGATTCGCTGGAGCACATCAAAAAGGCGCTGCTGGAAGGCTACCAGATCATCGGCGAATCGGCGCAGAACAAAACCGGCCTTTTGGGCATCCCCACCGGCTTTAAGATGCTGGACAAAAAGCTGTCCGGCCTGCAGAAATCCCAGCTCATCATCATCGCCGGACGTCCGGGCATGGGCAAAACGAGCTTCGCGCTCAATATCGCGCAGAACGTGGCGGTCAAACACCATATCCCTGTTGCCATATTCTCGCTGGAGATGTCACGCGAGCAGCTCGCTCTGCGCATGCTGTGCGCCGAGTCGCTGGTAGACAGCCAGAAAATGCGCAACGGCGGGCTCACCTACGAGGACTTTGAAAAGCTGCGGCTGGGCATCGAAAAGCTGAGCGCGGCGCCCATATACATCGACGACTCGCCCACCATCACCGTGCTGGAGATGCTCGCCAAGGCGAGGCGGCTCAAAAAAGAGGCGGTCCTCGGGCTCATCGTCATCGACTACCTGCAGCTGATGACGGGCAAGGAACGCCGTGAAAACCGCCAGCAGGAGATTGCCGGCATGACCCGAAGCCTTAAAATCATGGCCAAGGAGCTGGAACTGCCGGTCATTCTGCTGTCGCAGCTGTCCCGCGCCAGCGAGAAGCGCGACACCAAGCGCCCCATGCTCTCCGACCTGCGCGAATCGGGCAGCATCGAGCAGGACGCCGACGTGGTGCTGTTTATTCACCGCGAAAGCTATTACAATCGCGAACTGGACAACGACATCACGCAGATTATCGTAGCCAAGCAGAGAAGCGGCCCCACCGGCGACATCAAAGTGGCCTGGCGCGGCGAATACACGCAGTTCATGGAGCTCAGCGACCAGCCGGGCGGCGAATACTGATGTTTCCGGCAGCGGGATGACATCCGAACACAACCAAAAGCTAAGGGGGATTGCAATAATCCCCCTTTCGTATTCCTGTTAAGATTATTTAGCCGTTACCATCTGCCTTATCCGATAATCGTCGCTATGGCGGAAGCCGAAGCGCCCTCTCCTCTGCCTTCGAAACCCATCCCTTCGGTGGTGGTGGCTTTGACGCTGACAGCGCCCATTCCTACGCCCAAAGCTTCGGCGATGCGCTCCCGCATCAGGCCGATATACGGCGCCAGCCTGGGGCGCTGCATCACAACGGTGGCGTCCACGTTGACGATGGAATAGCCCGCCTCCTCGATGAGGTTGCGCACGCGGGCCAGCAGTACAAGGCTGCTGATATCCTTGAACTCGTCAGTGCCGGGGAAATGGCGGCCGATGTCGTCCAGCGCCGCCGCGCCCAGCAGCGCGTCCATGATGGCATGGGTCAGCACGTCAGCGTCGCTGTGGCCCAACAGGCCGTGGGTGTGCGGTATTTCCACGCCGCCCAGTATCAGCGGCCGGGTGGTCACCAGCCGGTGCGCGTCATACCCCAGGCCGGTGCGCACCGACGCCCCGGCAAGATACTGCGCCAGCGCGATGTCCTCCTGCGTCGTCAGCTTGATATTGGACCCCGTGGCTTCAATATAGCTGATCGGGTGCCCCAGCCTCTCCACCAGCATGCAGTCGTCAGTGCCCAAAAAGCCGTCCGCATGGGCCTTATCGTGCGCCTGCTTGAACAGGCCGACAGAAAACACCTGCGGCGTCTGTATGTTGATCAGCCTGCTGCGGTCGATGGTGCCGGTGATGACGCCGTTCTCCATCGTCTTGATGGTATCCCTGGGCCGCTCCCCCAGCGCAGCAGCGCCCGTCTCGCGCGCCTTTTCCACACAGGCGCGGATGTCCGCCGGAGAAACAAAACAGCGCGCGGCGTCGTGCACCGCGACGATACCGTCCTCCTCGATGGCCGCAAGGGCGTTGGCCACCGAATACTGGCGCTCGCTGCCCCCCGCGACCAACGTATACGGTATGCGCAGCGTCCTGCGCGCGGCGGTGGACGCTTCCTTCATGCCGTCCTCCCGGCACACCAGCAGTATATGGTCAAAGCACCCGCTGTCCTGTATCGCTTCCAGAGAACGCACCAGCACGCTTTTACCGCCCAGCTTCAGCATCACTTTGTCGCGGCCCATGCGCCGCCCAGCGCCCGCCGCCAGCACGATGCCGAAGGTCTTACTCATGGTGGCTGTCCTCCAGTATCTCGTACATCAAAGCAGCTTCCTCCTTGCGTACCGTCTCGGCGGTGTGCAGCACGCGGAATTTGAGCGTGCCCGAGCCAAAACGCACCTCGACGATGTCGCCCGGCTTTAAGTCTTTGCCGGGCTTGGTTATCTGCCCGTTGACGGACACGCGCTGTTTGTCGCACGCCTCCGCTGCCACAGTGCGCCGTTTGATGACGCGGGAAACCTTCAGAAATTTGTCCAGTCTCATGTATTCACCTCTCTCCAGCCCATTATAACAGAACCTGGCGGAATGAAAACAGGCTGTGCCGATATCTTGCTGACACAGCGCCTGATCGCATGAAAAAAGCGCCCGACGCTTGTGGTCACGCGCTCTTTTCTATATATAAAATGTTGGTTGCCCTGTAGACATTTCCTATTATAAGGAACCATTATGAACAATATATGAACAGGGCATTTATTTTTTGTTAAATGCTACAAATCTTTAGACATAACCAGCCGATCCTCGCCGGGGCCGTATTCGTCTTTCACGCTGTCCACAACGGCAAAGCCCAGCTTTTCGCGGTAGACGGACAGCGCGTTGAAGTTGGCGGGGTCCACGGTGAGCATCACGCGCGTGATGCCGTAGCGCTTCAGATTGGCCAGAGCGTAATTTAAAAGCGCGGTCCCCACGTTCTGCCCGCGGAACATCGGCAGCACCGCCACGCTCATGAGGTAAGCGACGGAGATGTCCGCCATGTCGCGCATGAAATAGGCACAGGCCACCGCCACGTCGTCCTCGTCCACCGCAATGTAAACCTTGCCGTAGCGCATCAGCGGCACGATGACATATTCGTTCAGCGCAGCGTCGTCAAACGCTTCCTGTTCGATATCCAGTATATTGGAGAGCAGCTCTCCGCTGGGCTTATCCACAGCCCGGAATGTGATGGTCATCTATCAAACCTCCTGTGAGCTTATTGCTCGCTCTCATGCTCGGCCAGCACTTCGGCAAACTGGCGCACGCAGGCATATTCCGCCGCATAAACGTCGCGACCCGGCAGGCTGCGTTCCAGCATGGAATCCGCCTGAAAGCTGAATGTCGTGCTGTCGCTGACAATAATATGGTCCACCAGTTCGATGCCCAGCACCGCAAGCGCGCGCAGTATATCCTGAGTCGCGCGGATATCGGCGGGCGATGGGCGCACGCTGCCGCCCGGGTGATTGTGCGCGATGATGCACCGCACCGCATGATGGCGCAGCGCCGCCGCCGCAATACGGCTGATATGCACCGGCGATTCGGATACGCTGCCCTCCGACAGCCGCTCCGAATGGATCACGCGGTTCTGCGCGTTCAGCCAGATCACATAAATCTGCTCCACCGGCTTTCCATAAAGCAGCGCCTTCGTAAAAGCACAGGCCTCACGGATAGAGCGTATGCATGGCCGCTTCCCCAGCTTACTGCGCTCATAGGCGCGGAAAGCTTCCGGCAGCATCGCAAGAAACGCCGCCGCTTTGGGGCCGATGCCTTCCACCTGCATGAGGTCTTTGGGGTCGGCCTCCAGCACGCCGGCAAGGCTGCCGAAACGGTTGATCAGCCGGTGAGCGATGCTGTTGGTATCCACGCGCGGCAAAGCGTAAAACAGCAGGAATTCCAGCAGCTCGTGTTCTGCAAAGCCCTCGAACCCCCCGTTCATAAAACGCTTCCTCAGCCGGTCACGATGCCCCTCATGCATGGCGGCAGTTCCTTATGAGCAGCCGCTGCAGCCGCTGCAGCTGCCCCCGCTGCAGCCCCCTCCTGTACCTTTGGAGCTGCCGCTGGCGCCGAAATAGCACTTGCCCTGATAACAGCGCGCCACGCGTGGCGAAGCGCACTCGGGGCAGGGCGGCTTTTTGTCCGCCGAGGTCAGTTCTTCAAATATATGACCGCAGTCTTCGCAGATAAACTTCAGCAGTGGCATTTTGCATCACCCGTCATGTCATAGCATTCATAGCATCTTTTTTCGCCACAGCACCAGCGCAACAATCGCCGTGATGACAAGCGCGATGCCAAGCACGATGTAAAACCCGGTGGGCACATACTGAAAGGGCACGGGCACGTTCATGCCCCACAGGCTGGATACCATGGTGGGCACAGCCATAATAATCGTGATGGAAGTCAGCAGTTTCATCACGATATTGAGGTTGTTGGATATCACCGAGGCGAACGCATCCATCGTACCGGCCAATATTTCGCGGTAAATAGCCGCCATCTCGATGGCCTGCTTGTTTTCAATGATGACGTCCTCCAAAAGATCCTCATCGTCCGGATAGCGCTTAATGAAATTGGTCTTGAGCATCTTCTCCAGCACCACTTCGTTGCTTTTCAGCGACGTCGAAAAATAAACCAGCGATTTTTCCAGCTTGAGCATCTGTATCAGCTCGCGGTTTTTCATCGACTTGTGCAGCGCCGTCTCCACCTGGGTGCTGACCTTGTCGATCTGCCGCAGGTACTGCAGGAACTTCGTGCTGGTGCGATACAAAAGCTGCAACACAAACCGCGTCTTTTTGCAGGTATCGAAGCCCCTGACACGGTTCTCCATAAAGTCCTCGATAATCGTCGTATCCTCCAAACACACGGTGATGACCATGTTGTCCAGCAGCACGATGCCGAGCGGCAGCGTGTTGTAAACAAACGACGTGCCCTCCGGCTCCACCACCGGGATGTCGACCAGCACCAGCGTCTGGTCTTCCTCGCGCTCGATGCGCGCCGCTTCCTCTTCGTCCAGCGCGGCAGTTAAAAGGTCGACTAAAACGCCCGTCTGGGCGCATACCTCCTCAATTTCCTCTTTCGTGGGCTGGTATAAGTGAATCCATGCGCCGGGGGAAGCGCAGTTCTGCTCAAGAAGCTGCCCTTCCACCGTCTTGTAATACTGTATCATGGGTAAGCACCGCCTTTCCTTAGCTGGCGGCGCGCGTCGTCTAGGCCTGCGCCGGGGTACGCGCGCCGCGTGTTATGATTTCGCACAATTTAGGGTCTGCGTCCACGCATACCACCTCCGTGAAAATTAGGCCATGCCGGCGGCCAAGCCGCTTTAAAGCCATTGATATTATAACACGTGAGTGGAATAAATCAACCACGCCGGTTTTTCGCTCATCTGTCTTATGCCCGCGCCGCATGGCACGCCGTTTCTTGAAACAGCGCGGATTGACATACAAAAAACCAGAGATTATAATCGCTTTTAAAGGCGGTGGGTCTGTGGTTGAAAGTCGAGGCCAGCCGCGGGCGAAACGACCCACGTAAACCGGCAAAACGCCGGTGAGCATGGCGCGGTTTAGTGGTCAGTCCGGCCGGAAGAAATTCCGAGAGGCATAGTAGTGGGGAGGGAAAAACCCTTATGAGCGAACTGTCCGGCCGGCGGATGTGGGGGCAAAGACCAGGTCAGCCGCCGCCTTTTTAAAAATTTCGCTGCAGCGCCGTAAATGTATAATTGTGCCGCATTGTCCAGAAATATATTTTAATAGATCGGTACAGTCATATTTTTGTCATTGCCATAAAGTCAAGTTTTGATATATTATTATTTACTAAGCTCTGAATCATAGTGAGTATATTAAGTTGGGGAGTGAAATATAAGATGTATGAGGTGAAGGTACTCAAGAAAAAATCGCGTCATATAAAAAAATTCATTAATTTGGAGTTTAAGCTCTACAAGGGCGACAAGAATTGGGTACCGCCGCTCAAATCGGACACCAAAAAGATGCTTAAGGGAAAAGGCAACCCGCTCTCTCAAAACGGCGAATACACTTTATTCATGGTCTATAAAGACAAAAAGCCGGTGGGCCGGGTTATGGTGGCCATCGACGAGGAACTCAACCACGTGCGCGGCTTCAAGCAGGGTTTCTTCTCGATGTTTGAGTGCATCGACGACGAAGAGGCTGCAAAAGCGCTACTGGACGCGGCGGGCGCATGGCTTTTGGAGAAAGGAATGGACCGCATGATCGGCCCGCTGTCTCCCTGCAACGGCGACGACCGCAAGGGTTTCGTGATCATGGGCAACGACGGCCCGCCGGTGCTGCTGAACGCCTACACCAAGAGCTACTATCCCAGGCTCGTGGAAAAATACGGCTTCGAGAAGAACGACGACCATTACGCTTACATATTCGACCCCAAAGAGTTCGACATCGAAAAGCACGCCAGGGCGGTGGAATATGCTAAGAAAAAGGGCGGGTTCCGCGTGGATAAGCTCAACGTGAAAGACATCGAAAACGAGGCGCGGGATATCCACAGGATACTGCAAAACAGCGTGCCGGAGGAATGGGACTACCTGGTGACGCCGTCGCTGGAAGCGGTCGTCAGCGAGTTCAAGAGCCTGCTGCCTTTCTACGACGGCCATTACTGCTATATCGCGCGCAAGGGCGATATCCCCATCGGCTTCATGGTGGCGCTGCCCGACTACAACCAGGTGCTCAGACACATGAACGGCAAGATACTGCCCATCGGCTGGCTCAAATACGTGTATTATAAGCGCAAAATCAAAGGCGCGCGCGGCATTGTGCAGATGGTGGACCGGAACTACCAGCACCTGGGCGTCAATTACGCGATGTATTTCGAAGTCTACAAGGACTGGCTGAAAACTAGGCTGGAATACTTTGAAGCGTCGTGCATCGACGAGACAAACCTGCCCTCGCGTCTGGGCATCGAGAGAGCAGGCGGCAAGCACTACCGCACATACCGCACCTACAAGCTGGACCTGAAAAAGAAATTTGGATTGGAACAGACCAGCTGACCGATTGTCTTTATCCGAACGCCGGGGCAAAGCTCTCCGGCGTTTTTTCTTGATTTTTTCAAAATAATATATAATAATGTTTCAGTAACGTTCCAAGCGATATATTGGGGAGTAATTTAACATGGATTTTTTGCAGGTAGAAAAAAAGTGGCAGAAACGCTGGGAAGAAACGGGGCTCTATAAATTCAACCGCGACCGCGTGGATAAGAAAAAGTACATCCTTGAGATGTTCTCCTATCCGTCCGGCGCAAAACTGCACCTCGGCCATTGGTACAACTACGGCCTGTCCGATACGTATGCGCGCTTTAAGCGCATGCAGGGCTATGAGGTGTTCCAGCCGATGGGCTTCGACGCTTTCGGCCTGCCCGCGGAAAACTACGCCATCAAAACGGGCATCCACCCGGAGGATTCCACGCTCAGCAACATCGAGACCATGGAAAAACAGCTCCGCGAGATGGGCGCGATGTTCGACTGGGATTTCGAGATCAAAACCTGCATGCCCGACTATTATAAATGGACGCAGTGGTGCTTCCTGCAGCTTTACAAAAGGGGCCTGGCTTACCGCAAGGCCGCCCCGGTCAACTGGTGCGAGGGCTGCCAGACGGTGCTCGCCAACGAGCAGGTGGTAGACGGCGGCTGCGAGCGTTGCCATACGCCCGTCAAGCGCAAACACCTCACGCAGTGGTTTTTCAAGATCACCGATTACGCCGAGCGTTTGCTTCAAAACCTGGACAAGCTGGACTGGCCGGAAAAGACCAAAATGATGCAGCGCAACTGGATCGGCAAGTCCATCGGCAGCGAAATCACGTTCACGCTGGAAAGCGGCGACACCTTTACGGTGTTCACCACCCGTGCGGACACGCTGTTCGGCTGCACGTACGCTGTTCTTGCGCCGGAGCATCCGCTGACGCTCAAGATCACAACGGACGAGCAGAGAAAAGCCGTCGAAGAATACATCGAATTCGCTTCCCGGGCCAGCGAAATCGACCGCCTGTCCACCACGCGCGAAAAGACGGGCGTGTTCACCGGCGCGTACGCTATCAACCCCATCAACGGTCTGCGTATTCCGGTGTTCGTCGCGGATTACGTACTCGCCACCTACGGCACCGGCGCAGTGATGGCGGTGCCCGGGCACGACGAGCGCGACTTCGAATTCGCCACCAAGTATAATCTGCCCATCGTCCGGGTCGTCAAGGGCAAGGACGGCGAAAACGACGAACTGCCGTTCACCAGCTACAACGGCGTGCTGGTGAACAGCCCCGGTTTCGACGGGCTGACCGTAGAAGAAGGCAAACAGGCGATCACGGAAAAGCTGAAATCCGAAGGCAAGGGCAACTTCAAGGCCAACTACCGCCTGCGCGACTGGCTGATATCGCGCCAGCGCTACTGGGGCGCGCCCATACCCATCGTGTACTGCGACCAATGCGGCGAAGTGCCGGTGCCCGAGAGCGATTTGCCGGTGCGCCTGCCCTACGACGTGGACTTCACGCCGGACGGCACATCCCCGCTGCTCAAGTCCGAAACGTTTATGAACACCACCTGCCCGAAATGCGGCGGGCCGGCCAAGCACGACGCGGACACCATGGACACCTTCGTATGCTCGTCCTGGTATTTCCTGCGGTATCCGGACAACAAAAACGACGAAAAGCCGTTTGATTCCGGATGGATCAACAAAATGCTGCCGGTGGATACTTACATCGGCGGCGCGGAGCATGCCTGCATGCACCTCTTATACGCGCGCTTTTTCACCATGGCGCTCCACGACATGGGCTACGTCGATTTCGAAGAGCCGTTTACGCGGCTGGTGCACCAGGGCGTCATACTGGGCCCGGACGGCGCGCGCATGAGCAAGTCGCGCGGCAACGTCATCTCGCCCGACGCCTATATACAAAAATATGGCAGCGATACGCTGCGCGCCTACCTCGGGTTTGGCTTCTCGTATATCGAAGGCGGTCCGTGGAACGAGGACGGCATCCGCTCGATGCACAAATTCCTGGAGCGCGTGGAACGGCTTGTCGGCCGCCTGAATGCGGTAACGGGCTCCAGCGAGACGGGCAAAAAGGAGCTGCTGTACGCTCAAAACTATGCGATCAAGAACGTGACGTCGGATATCGAGGCGTTCCAGTTCAACACCGCCATCGCGCGCATCATGGAGTTCGTCAACGCAGCCGCCAAATATCTGGACGGCGAGCCCGACAAAGGCATAGCCCGCGAGGCGGCGCGCGTGCTGGTTAAACTGCTTGCGCCCTTCACGCCGCATTTCTGCGAGGAACTCTGGGAGCAGCTGGGCGAAGAGTATTCGGTGTTCAACCAGCCGTATCCGGTCTGCGACGAATCCGCACTGGTGCTGGACACCATCGAAATGCCGCTGCAAATCAACGGCAAGGTGAGGGCCCGCTTCAACGTCCCCACCGGCGCCAGCGCCGCGGATATCGAAAAACAGATCATGGAAACCCCGGCGCTCAGGGCATATTTCGAAGGCAAAACCGTTAAAAAAGTCATCATCGTGCCGGGCCGCATCGCCAACATCGTGGTGGGCTGAAAATAATCGACAAGCTAAAGGTGGCAGCAAAAATGTTGCCGCCTTTTCTGTTTTGTGCTACAATGCGAAAGTCAGGTTTCTCGAAAACCTTTCAGACAGTTCGAAACCATCCTGTCTATAAACAAAACTAAGGAGCCGGGCCAACAGCCCGGATGGATGCCAGGCATCCATAAAAACGAATGAAACAAAAAATCCTCACGCCGCGTTTCCTCGCGGAAGCCGGCATCATCGCCGCTCTTTATTTCGCGCTCACCGTGGCTGTTGCGCCTATCGCCTACGGCCCGTTGCAGATACGTATCTCCGAAGCGCTGTGCGTATTGCCATTTTTCACGCCTGCGGCAGTGCCGGGGCTGTTTGTCGGCTGTATCCTCGCCAATTTGTTCAGCCCTTTCGGGATTTATGATATCGTCTTTGGCTCGCTCGCCACACTGATAGCCGCCATCATCACTTACCGGATTAGGGTCAAATGGCTGCTGCCGCTGCCCGCAATCGTCGTCAATGCACTGGTCATCGGCGCCGAGCTCACCCTGCTGGCCGTACTGCCCCAGTTCAGAAGCATGCTGACCCCAACAGTTTTCTGGTTTTCCGCACTGTATGTCGGCGCAGGTGAAGCCATCGCGTGC
>JBMNOT010000083.1:0-8654 GCA_050943225.1 Christensenellales bacterium
ATGTTTTCTTAATTCACCGCCGCATTGAGGACGGTCTTATTTTGCTGCATAAAAAGCGCTATTTTTTCACCATGTCCCGCGTGATAAGCGGTATGTTGGCGAGGGTATCTGCGGGCGTCATGGACAGCACGCCGCAGTCCTTCGCGGCTATCTCGCCTGCCTTGCCGCAGATGTACGCGCCGTACACCGCTGCTGCGAAGCCGCTCATGCCATTTTTATGCCCGCCGCACATCAGCCCGCCAATCACGCCGGCCAGCACGTCGCCGCTGCCGCCGCGCGCCATGCCGGGCGTGCCCGCCGTTACGAAAACGACCTTGTCGCTGTTGACGACCAGCGTTGTTGGGCCCTTGAGCAGCAGCGTGACGCCGTATTTCTCGGAAAAGATCTGCACGCAGGTGAGCATGTCGCTTTTGATCTCGTCTACGGTCAGGTTGCACAGTCGGGAGAACTCGCCGAGGTGCGGCGTCAGCACGATGTCGCCCTGCTTTTCGGCCAGCCACTGTTTGTTCTCCGCGATCAGCGTCAGCGCATCCGCGTCGAAAACTTTCTTGATATCGTGATGCTTGATCATGTATTCCACCGCCGCAGCCGCACCGCTGCTAGTGCCGATGCCCGGCCCGGTGACCACCGCGGTTTTGCCGGTGAGCAGCTCCTCCAGCGCCGGAATGCAGTGTTCCGAGAGGTGCCCGGCGGTATCGTCCAGCGCATACGTCATGCTTTCGGGCAACCGCGACGAGAATATCGGCTGTAGGCAGGCGGGTATGCCGGCGGTTACCAGCCCCGCGCCGGAACGCAGCGCCCCGGCCACGCACATAAGGCCCGCGCCCGAAAAACCGGTGCTGCCCACCACGCACGCCAGCCGCCCGTAAGTGCCCTTGTGGGAGTTCTCATCGCGCGAGAGCAGCTTGAGTCCATCCACAGCGCGCATGTTTCCGATATCGTAATCGCCGGTGGTGCCCAGCTCCTTGACGGTCAGCTTGCCGGTATGCTTGCGGCCGGGGTAGAGGAAATGCCCCGGCTTCGCGCACTGGAACGTCACCGTCTCGTGTGCCAGCACCGCCGCGCCGCATATTTGCCCGGTGTCCGCGTCGATGCCCGAGGGGATATCGCAGGCGACGATATATGCGCCGCTGTCGTTGACCAGTTCGATCACCCGTTTATACAGCCCTGTTACCTCGTGGTGCAGGCCTACGCCCAGCAGCGCATCCACCAGCACCTGGCCGGAGAGGTCGCTCAGCAGCGCCTCCGCGGTGCCGTCGCTGAGTATCTCGAATATGCGGGAGCTGAAATAGGCCGCGTTCTCCGCCGCTTCGCCACGCAGCGCTTCCACCTTGCCCACAAGGCATACGCGCACATCGCAGCCGCGCGCTTCCAGCTGCCGCGCTGCCGCAAAGCCGTCTCCGCCGTTGTTGCCCATTCCGCACAGTACGAGTACTTTGGTTTTGCCGAAACGCTCCCAGATGACCTGTGTGATGCCAAAAGCGGCATTTTCCATCAGTACGCGCGATGGGATGTGCATCTGCTCCATCATGTAGGCGTCCAGCGCCTGCATCTGTTTCTTACGTACAACGGGTATCATCTGTCGACTCCTTCCACGTGCCGGTGACGGCTTTTCACTATTCATCAGTATAGCATAAACCAATGGGATAATAAACCAGTTATTATTGTGTCACAGCGTTGACGATGGCGCGGGCCGTAACCTCTGCGCCTGCCGCAAGTATGGCGGTAAAGTCGCCCGCCACTGCGCCGGTGCCGAATGCAAATACCGTATCGCCGTCGAACATGGTGTGCGCCGGGCGCACGGCCATCGCGATGCCGTCCTGCGCTGCTGCAGCCAGCTTGTTTGCCTGCTCCTTGGTGAGAGCCGCATTGGTGCCCACGATGCCAATCGTGGTGTTGCGCCCCGCCAGGCCCGCCATATCTGCCGGGGGAGAGGTCATCAGCGCGTCCATTACCGACCCGCCGGCCATGCCCGCAACCTTTTTTCCGGTGGTATGGTCGTACACGTCGCCGAACGCGTTGACCGCGAAGCCCGCCGCCACGATAACTCCGCCCGGCAGCGTGATGGACGCTGTGCCGAAGCCGCCGCGACCGGCACGTGCTGGTCCGCCTGCCTTGCCCACAGTCGCGCCTGTGCCCGCGCCCACCGGGCCGGACTGCAAAGTGCTGCCCGCATTCTGGCATGCGGCGTAGCCCGCCGCCGCGTCGGGACGCACCGACGCGCTGCCCACACCCAGGTCGTAAAGCACTGCTGCGGGCACGATGGGCACTTTCGCATAGCCGGTGTCGAAACCTTCTCCGCGCTCCTCCAACCAGCGCACCACGCCGTCTGCCGCCGCGAGGCCGAACGCGCTGCCGCCGCACAGCAGCAGGGCGTGTGCGTGCTGCACCAGGTTGCACGGGTGCAAAAGGTCCGTCTCGCGCGTGCCGGGCGCGCTGCCGCGCACATCCACGCCTGCTACCGCGCCGCCGCGCAGCAGCACCACCGTGCAGCCGGTCATGTTGACGCTGTCCGTCCAGTGCCCGGCGAGCACGCCGGGTATATCCGTCAGGCTGCCTTTATACATAACCATGTTCTCCTCTTAAAGATACTTCACCAGCAAGGTACCGCCGCACCTCGCCGCTGACATTGAGCAGCAGCGCGCCGTCATCGTCGAAACCGGCGAGCTCGCCCGTCTCGCTACCCGACGGAGAGGAGACGGTCAGCGTGCCGGATATTGCGCTGCGGCGGCGGAACTCGCTCATAAACGGCGTGAGGCCGTGCTGTTCAAATTCCTCGAAGGCGTCCAGAAACCTGTCGATCATCGCCGCAGCGAGCAGCGTGTCGTTCGCGGTGATGGCGACTGCCCTGTCGGCCAGCTCGCTGTCGAATGCCGACCGCGTGTTGACGCCGATGCCGCACACCACAAAGTCCACGCCGTCCATGCCGATCATGCTCTCGGTGAGAATGCCCGCCGCCTTTTTGCCGGAAACGATGATATCGTTGGGCCATTTGATAAGCGCGCTTACGTCGGCCACGCTCTCGATGGCGCGGCACATGGCCACAGCCGCGGCCAGCGTGAGCCCCGCCACACGTTCCGGCGCGGTTCTTGGGCGCACGAGGAACGACATATACACGCCGCAGCGCGGCTTGGACACCCAGATGCGGCCCTTGCGGCCTTTGCCCGCCGTCTGTTCGCCCGCGATAAACACGCCGGTCTGCATATTGCGAGCCGCCGCTTTGGCGTCGTCGTTGGTGGACGCGGTGACCGGCCGGTAGAACACCGGTATATCATGGCGGATATGCGCGCTCACGTAATCAGCCAGCGGTACGTCCGGCGGGCTGAGCAGCTTGTAACCCCGCCGCGGCACGCTGTCGATCACGGCGCCGTCCGCTTCCATCGCGCGGATATGCTTCCAAAGCGCCGCCCGGGTAACGCCCAGCTCGCTGCTGAGCGCTTCGCCGGAAATGTAATCGCCCGCCTCTTTTAACCGCCGGTAGATGACGTCTCTCAATTGTCCGCCTCCGAAATCAAATCGTTGATAATGTCGCTGGAGAAGCCGCGGCGCGCCAGCGCAGCATATGCTTTTTGCCGGGTTTGCCGTTTGTCGCCGGTATTTTTGGATATCAGCGCTTCCAGCTGCCGCCTGGCGTTGCGCCTCTCTTCTTCCTCGGTATAGCAGAGCATCGCCTGGTCGATGATTTCGCGCGGAAGCCGCTTTTCCCGCAGCCGGTGGGCCACCGCCACGCGGCCCCAGCGTCCCGACTCCATATCGCTGCGTACGAATTCCTGAGCGTAGGCCATGTCGTCCACATAGCCGTAGGATTCCAGCTTGTCCAGCGCCGGGGCAATGGCTTCTTCCGCGACGCCACGCCCGCGCAGGCGCTGCTCCAGCTCACCCCGGGTACGCATACCGTGCGCCAGCAGCCCTACCGCGCTGTCGAACGCGTACTGCACATTGTCCGCAAGTACTGCATCGTTCAGCGCTTTTTTGCTGATGGGCGCTCCTGTCCTGATGCCTGCCTTGACGATGGCTTCCGCACCAAGCGAGGTAATGTATTCACCATCCGCATAGATGTTGTAACGGTCTTTTTTGCGCTTCTGCGGTTCAATAGCGGTGATGGTAAGGAGTTCTTCCATATTTTCGATTATAAAGCATAATGACGGAAACATAAAGTGCATATTTTGTGTTTTTGGCACAAAATATAATGATGTGACCACAACATAGCGTAGGAGGAAGGCTATGAGATTCGGTGGCGGATCCGGCATTGAAGCGAGAAACCTCATGATACTGGAAGATCAGCTGCGGCTTCATGCGCAGGCGGCCAAAAAGTGTGAGCTTTACGCCGCGTCGTTTGCCGACCCGGCCTTGAAAAGCTGCGCCTCCCAGCTTGCCAACCACCACCGGGAATGCTTCCTTAGCCTGATGAACTATCTGGACGCACACCGATAGGAGGGGAGTATGACGCCGCAACAGGGCGGAATGACGGAACAGGAGCTTTTAAACGAGCTGCTGGGTCAGGAGAAACAGGTGATCACCCAGGTGGCTGAGGGCATCCGGGAGGCGTCCTGCCGCGACTTAAGGAAGCTGCTCGCCGCGCACTTCGCCCGGGCCGCCCAGGACGAATACGAGCTGCTGGACAAGATGCGGGAGAAAGGATACTATCTCGCCAGCGACGCCTCCAGAGAGCAGGTACAGCAGCTGAGAAACGCACTTAAGAACATGAAGATATAACGGGAGGCATCGGGCAGCTTCCCGGCCTTCGTTCCTGTCTGCTCCGGTTGACGCCTGACTCTTTTCGCTTATAATGAAAGTGAGAGTGAGGCGTCATGTTCTTCATCGGCATTTTCGGCATTGAAGACAAGGAAAAAGAGATACGCGAGTTCGCGAACATTGTGTGTCCCGACTGCGGCGGGTATTCGCGCGCCGTGCTGACACAGTACTATACTTATTTTCACTTCTTCTTCATTCCCACGTTCCGATGGAATAAACGCTGGTATGTGCGGCTGCGCTGCTGCGGTACGGTATATGAAGCGGACGCCGAATACGGAAAGCAGCTGGAAGCGGGCGCACCGCTGGATTTTTCTCGGTTGAACAAGGTGCATACCGGCCTCGGCGGCGGGGAGTTTTACGCGACGTGCAGGAATTGCGGCAGCGCGTTCGACCCCAGCTTTGCCTATTGCCCGCACTGCGGCACAAAACGGTAAGGAGAACCCATATGGACAAACCGGAATACGATGCGCTGGTGAAACGGCTGTACTTCCCGCCCGCGAAGCAGCCGCAGATACTGACGGTGTCGCCAATGCGCTATGTCATGATTGACGGGCAGGGCGACCCCAACACCAGCGAGGCGTTTCAGGATGCGGTGGCTGCGCTGTACAGCGTGTCGTACGGTATCAAAATGCTGCCCAAGAAGGGCACCGCGCCGCCGGGGTATTTTGAGTATAAGGTCAGCGCGCTGGAAGGGCTGTGGACGATGCCGGAAGGCGAGGATTTTGACCCGAATGACAAAAGCCGCCTCATCTGGACGCTGATAATCATGCAGCCGCCGTTCGTGACGCCGGAGCTGTTCGAGGAAGTGCGCATCGCCCAGCGGGACAAGAAAAAGCTGGCCGCACTGGACAGCGTGCGCTTTGAAACTCTGGACGAGGGGCTTTGCGCGCAGGCGCTTCACATCGGGCCTTTCGATACCGAGCCGGAAACGTTTGAAAAGCTGCACGCGTTTTTGGAGCAGGAAGGGTATGAGCGCATAGAACTCGGGCACCACGAGATCTATATGTCGGATTTTCGAAAGACCGCGCCGGAGAAATTAAAAACGGTGCTGCGCGTGCGCATCAGGGAGAAACGATAGGTGTGCGGCAGCGGGGATGGCTTTACATACGGATGAAAAAGGTTAATCGCAACCGGGAGCCTGCGAAGCGCGGGCTTTTTTACTTTCAGGAAGCAAGGCTTGCCTGCGTTTGCCAAGCCGTCTGCGCTATGTTAGTATTTTAACAAACATGATAAGGAGGATAACGAGTTGGAGCCAAAGGGGCGCGTTGATTTAAAAAAGATTAAAAAAACCGCCGTAATCGTGGTAGTGGTTGCGCTGGTGCTGGCGCTGGCGCTTACCTGCTGGTATACCGTAGACGACAAGCAGCAGGCGGTGGTCACCACGTTTGGCAAGGTGACGGATGTAACGGACGCCGGCATCCATTTCATGCTGCCGTTCGGCATCCAGCAGGTAAATAAGGTGGACGTCAACGTCTACCAGAAGATCGAGCTGGGCTACCGCACAGACCCATCGTCTCCGGAGGGCTATACGCTGATAGAGGACGAGAGCAATATGATCACGGGCGATTACAACATCGTCAACGTGGAATTCTTTGTGGAATACAAGGTATCGGACCCCGTCAAGTACCTGTTTTCATCGTATGAGCCCGAGAAAATACTGCGCAACCTGATACAGAGCCAGGTGCGCACAGTAGTGGGCTCCACCAACGTGGATGCGGTGCTGACCACCGGCAAGGAGATGATCCAGCAGCAGGTAAAGGAGCTGATAATAGGCGTGCTGGCTGAGTATGACATCGGCCTGATGCTGACGGATGTGAAGATTCAGGACTCCGAGCCGCCGACCGAGGAAGTGACCGCGGCGTTTAAGGATGTGGAAACGGCCAAACAGGGCGCCGAGACGGTGGTAAACGAAGCCAAGGCGTACCGGAACGCCGAGATACCCAAGGCGCAGGCGCAGGCAGACAAAACGCTGCAGAACGCCGAGTACTTAAAGCAACAGCGCATCAACCAGGCGACGGAGAGGATTGCGCTGTTTGAAGCGATGTACAGCGAATACGTGAACAACCCGGAGATTACCAAGTCCCGGATGTATTACGAGATCATCACGAAGATGCTGCCAGGCGTAAAGATATTCATCAATACTTCGCAGGGCGGCGTGGACATGCTGATGCCGCTGGACGATTTTATCAATGACACAGCGCCGGCACAAAACACGACGCCAAATACGGCGCAGAACACGGCGCAGAACACGGAGGTGGAGTGACATGAAGAAAACGCTGATAAGGGCATTGGTGATTGTCGGAATCGTCCTGGCGCTAATCGTGATATTCTCCAGCTTCTATGTGGTGCCGGAAAACGAGTATGCCTGCACGGTGCGCTTCTCCAAAATCATCGCCACCAGGGATGAGCCGGGCCTGTATTTTAAAGTGCCGTTTGTGGACAGCGTGAGAAGCTTCCCCAAAGCCATCATGGTCTACGATATACCGCCGTCGGAAGTGCTGACCGCGGACAAACAGAACATGACGGTGGACAGCTACGTGCTGTGGCGCGTAACGGACCCGCTGCGGTTCTTCCAGACGCTGGGCAGCGTGAGCGTAGCCGAAGAGCGTTTGGATGCGATGACATATAACGCGCTTAAGAACGTGATGGGCACTTTGGCGCAGAAGGACATCATCAATGAGGACGCCATCGACGAGCGCAACGACATCTACGCCGACATTGCCACCAACGTGGCCGCCATCGCCAGGACGTACGGCATCGAGGTGGTGGACGTCAAGATCAAGCGTTTTGACTTGCCCGAAGCCAACGAGCAGGCGGTGTATTCGCGCATGATCTCCGAGCGCAGGCAGATCGCCGAGAAGTACAGGGCGGACGGCGAATATGAGGCGTCCATCATCCGCAACGACGTGGACAAACAGGTAAACATCATCATCTCCAACGCGGACGCGCAGGCCGCCGCCATCATCGCGGAGGGCGAGCAGGAGTATATGCGCATGCTGGCCGAGGCGTACAATACGGAAGACAAGCGCGTTTTCTACGAATACATGCTGGCGCTGGACGCGCTGGAAGCGTCGCTCAATGGCACCAACAAGACGGTGGTTTTGGGGCCGGATTCGGTGCTGGCGCGGCTGCTGATGGGGCAGTAAAAATAGTGAAAATAATATGGCCGCTGTTCACAGGAACGGCGGCTAAATTTTTTGGGAAAATATTAATTACTATATTGCAATGTAAGGTACTGTGTGATATAATGCACCCGTCCGGTAAGGATTTTATTTTTAAGACAGCTACCTTGTAAACAAGATACAGGGCGGTGTGTGATACCGGAAGGGAGGGATGGCGTGAACGCACAATTAAAAAAGGGCGTGCTGGAGCTCTGTGTGCTGGAAATGCTGCGGACTGAGGACCATTACGGCTACGAGCTGGTGGCCAAGATTTCCCGCAGCATCGCGATCTCCGAGGGCACGATATATCCGCTTTTGAGGCGGCTGCAGAACGAAGGGTACTTAAGCACTTATCTGAAGGAATCCACCGAGGGTCCGCCGAGGAAGTATTACCGGCTGACGCCTCGCGGGGAGGAAAAGCGAAAGGAGTATTTGCAGGACTGGCGCACGTTTGTCAGCGGCGTCGAAAAGATTGTAGGAGGGCACAGTGAATAAGGAGCAATATTTGAAACAGCTAGCCGCGAATCTGGGCAAGCTGAAGGAAGCCGAGGTCAGGGAGATACTCGGGGACATTGCGGAATATTTCGACTGCGCCATGCGCGATGGGGAAAGCATCGAGGAGATCTGTGCCCGCCTGGGTGAGCCCAAGAAGCTGGCGCGGGAATACTGGGCGCAGCACTGCATCGAGCAGATGCACATCAAGGCGTCGCCGCGTTCCGTGGCGCGGGCGTTTCTTTC
>JBMNOT010000127.1:0-5911 GCA_050943225.1 Christensenellales bacterium
TTCTTTCCTCGGCGGCACTGGGGACTATCAACTTCCTCTATGTGCTGTTCGTGGTGGTGGTGGGATACATCGTCATCGCCTCTTTCTATGTCGCGTCCGTGGGCATCGCATTGGGCGGCATTGCGGCGCTGGTGGCGGGCATACCGCTTGCGGCGCTGATGGGCACAGGTGTTGTGGCGGTGGTCGTGTTTGTCGGCATCACGGTGATCTGCGCCGGCATACTGGCGTTTATCGGCACGATGAAACTGGCTGGGTTGTTCAGGAGGGCCAATATGTCTTTCCTCAATAGTATTTCAAATCGTATCAGGAGGGAAAATCAATGAGTACAACGACAAAAGTTGTGTTGATCGTAGCCGGAGTGCTGGTGGTATGCATACTCGGCACTGCCGTGACGCTGGGCATTATGGCGGGGCGCAGCGGCCTGTCCAACTTGAAGGGCCTGTTCCAAGGCGCTGTCATCGACATTGACGAGAGCGCTGAGCTCGATCTCAGCGGCGTTAGCCACATCAACATCGAGAACGTATCCGGGCGGATTATCGTGGCGCCGGGAGAGCCGCGGGCCACGCTGACGGGACGCGTCACCACCAACACAGATAAAAAGACGTTTCTGGACGTGCAGAATAACAACGGCACACTGACGGTGCTGGCCGATTTCCGCACGATATATCCCAACTTCATAAGCGGCGACATGGTGCTGACGGTGTATCTGCCCGAAGACGTTGGGATGAATGTCAGCGTGTCCGGTACGTCTTCCAACGCTGACGTGAGCAGTATTCGGTTTGACAGCCTGTCGGTACACAGCACCAGCGGCACGATGAAGGTGACCGGCTGCAGCGGCAGCAGCCTGAAGGTCGGCTCCACGTCGGGCGAGTCCGAGGTGCGCGATGTCAGCTTCGGCAGCATGGACGTCAGCAGCACGTCAGGCACCGTGACGGTAGACGGCGCGGAGGGAAACCTGTCGGCGAACTGTACGTCCGGCTCTATAAAGGTGAATAATGTGACGGGTGCGGTGGATGTCAGCAATACGTCGGGCGGCGCTTCGGTGACGCTGCGGCAGGCGGTGCTTCAGCCGGTGCGCATCAAGGCCATCAGCGGCAGCATCCGGCTGGCCTTGCCCCCGGACGCGGCGTTTAACCTGGATGTGGACACCGTTTCCGGCAGCTTTTCCTCGGCCTTCGATATCACTATCAGCGGCAAACAGTCCGGCCACGTGCCGGGAGAAGACATCTCCGGCAAGGTGAACGGCGGCGGCGCGCCGGTGGAGCTATCCACGGTGTCGGGCAGCATCACTTTGGCGAAGGCCGAATAAGGCGAATAGGTCTAAGAGCATTAAGGCTATTCCAAGAACCGCACCCCGGAACCTGGTTTTGGGGTGCGGCTGACTTATGCCGGCTGTATCCAATATAGTGAAAGAAGCCCGAGCCGGACTTTTTTATTCCAAATGCAATATAAACATGCTGGCAAGCGCTGCAGCGCTAATACATTATTTGCGGAACGAGGGAACTATTCCATTTTTTTTACCGTCTAACTAAAGGTACAAATACGCATATCACGTATGAGGAGGGGACGCGTCATTGGAACTGCTGAAAATTGAGAACCTGACGAAGGTCATCAAAAACAGAAAAATACTGGACAACATCTCACTGACGGTCAATTCGGGTGAGATCGTGGGCTTTCTGGGACCCAACGGCGCTGGCAAGACGACGACCATCAAAACGGTGATGGGCCTGTTTTCCATCACGTCGGGCCGCATCACCATCTGCGGGTACGATATCGTGCACGATTTCGAGAACGCGATGAAAAGCATCGGCGGCATCGTGGAAAACCCGGACCTCTACAGGCGCATGACCGGCCGTCAGAACCTGGAATATTTCGCCTCGCTGCACGACGGCATCAAAAAAGAGCATATCGACGAGGTGGTCAGCCTGGTGAAAATGTCGCAGCGCATCAACGACAAGGTAAAGAACTACTCGCTGGGCATGCGCCAGCGCGTGGGCATCGCTCAGGCGTTGCTGCACCGGCCGCGGCTGCTGGTGCTGGACGAGCCGACAAACGGCCTTGATCCCATCGGCATCAAGGAGCTGCGCGACCTGCTAAAATACCTTGCCCATAAGGCGGGGGTGGGCGTGTTCATTTCCAGCCACCTGCTTTCCGAGATGGAGCTGATGTGCGACCGCATTTACATCATCGACAACGGCGTGATCATCGGGGAGAAAACCATCGACCAGGTGCAGGAAGGCACTGAAGACGATATTTTCAGCTACACCTTCGTGACTTCCGACAACGAGAAGGTGTACGAATACTTCAAGAGCCTGGACGCCAACTGCGACCGCGAAAACGGCGGCGTTGTAGTGGTAATGCGCCGTGAACAGGTTCCCGGCCTGATCCGTGCGGTGGTGGAGATGGGCGTAGATATCTACGCCGTCAACCAGGCGCACCGCACGCTGGAACAGGATTTCATCTCGATGACGACCGGCACAAAAGAGCAGATCAGGTGACCGGATATCAAGGAGAAAGGAATTAAGCTATGGATTTCATCAAACAGATAGGCATAGAATTCAAAAACATATTGCGGGCCAAATTCCTGTTGATATTTGGCATCATTATATTTGCGCTGAGCATCGTGGCCCCGGTGCTTGGGGTTATTGAACAGAACTCTGAGGACAAGGGCGGCGGCTATCATCCTCTCCCGGTCGCAGCACGGACCTATGCCATGAGCTATGTAGCCAGAGACATTTACTACCCGGGCAGCGGGCAGGAGCCCATCATCATCGACGGGGTAACCATCGAGCCGGGCAACCCGTATTACTGGAATATTCAGAGCCTGCAAGACCAGATACGGAACGCCGACAGCAGCATGTTCGAACAGCCGGGCACGCTGGACCTGTGGATCAGCATGAGCGAAATGCAGCTTGACTATTACGTACGGCTCGCGAAGCACATCACGGACTACCAGGACTATCGCGTGGACCTGACGTGGGATACGAGGCCGCTGATTGAAAAATTCATCTATGAGAATGTCGGCACGGCAGACCCCGAGGCCTTGAGGGAGGTTACTGGCTGGTTTATGGGAATCGACGACCAAACGTTCAAGGAGAAGTATGTCGACATCCCGGCGGAGGAGCGGCTGGCGGCGCTTGACGCGATTGAGGAGAAGCTGGCGACGCTGTTTGACGTGGTGGAAAACAACAATTTCCCCCAGTATATCGCGCTGCGCATCCAGCAGGAGAACGACAATATCAAAAACTTTGAGGACCAGATCGAGATATTCGAGAAGGATATCATTGAGCATCCCGAGCAGGAAGACAGCTTGAACGAGCAGATCAGCTATCTGCAAAAAGAGATCGACATGATCAGGGAAAACAACATCCCGATACTGGAATACCGGCTGGCGCACAATATCGTGCCCTACGACTATGGCCAGTGGCAGAACAGGGCGCTGGACGACATCGCCAACAGCCGCCGCGAGTTGCAGTATACCACCATCATAACGGAGGAACAGTTTAACCAGGATCAGTGGCTGGCAGTTCAGTATGGCTCCTATGCCAACTACGTGGCCGCGATGAATGAACAGATTGCCAATCTGGAAAACGAAATCATTATCGCGCAGAACTCACTGGACGCCGAAAAGCCGGACATGAAATATGTGCCGGACGGCGCGCGCAGCATTACGGTGGGCTTCCTGGCGTTTTCCATCGCCGTGGCGCTGTTTGGCGTGCTGACGGGCGGCTGGCTGATGGCCAGCGAGTTCCAGATGGGCACCATCCGCCTGCTGATGATCCGTCCCAAAACGCGCATGAAAGTGCTGATGTCCAAGTTCCTGGCGGGCCTTGCGATGTGCCTCGCTCTCTACCTGGCGGGCACTCTGCTCAACATCGTACTCAACGGCATCTGCTTCGGCTTTGACGACTTCGCGTTCCCCAACTTTACGGTGACGGGCCAGATCGGCTTCTTTGCGTACTACATCCCCAGGTTCTTTGCGTGCATCGTGCCCATCGTGTTCGTATACTGCGTGTCGTTCATGCTGTCGGTACTGGTGAAGAACATCGCTGTGGCTATCGCGGTTCCGGCCGTATGCCTGGTGGGCTGCATACTGACCATGTTCGCCATGTTTATGTTCTCGGTGAGCCTGCCGGTGATGAAGGCTATTGCTTTCACGCCCATTCCGTTTATCCAGATGTACGCGTTCTTTACGGAGAACTCGCCGGTGTCCATGATGATACAAAACGGCGCGCCTGTCAGCCTTGCCTATGGTATAATACTGCTGATGGTGCTGAGCGCCGTGTGCACCGCCGTTTCGGCGCTGGTGTTCAGGAAGAGGGATATCATGAGCTAGAAAGGACTGCGGGATGGACGAATTCAACAACGATTTTCTGCGCAGCTATAACCAGCGGGACGAAGACAACCTGGACAACCGTCCGGGCGGGAAGGCGTCCCGAGCCCGGAAGCCTGAAAAGCCGTCCGGGCTGGACGGGAACAAGGAGCACGCATCTTCCGGAAACGGCAAACCGGCTGCTCCGGTGCCGGCCGTGAAAAAGGCGGCCGATTCCGGTTACAGGTACGAACAGAAAAGCGGCTTTAAGCCGCCGGAGCGGCGGGAGAGCACGGCCCTTCCGCCGGGCGGCGGCAGCGGCAGCAACAAAAAGCTGATCGCCATACTGGCCGCCGGCGGGGCGCTGGTCATACTCATTATCGTGCTGGTGCTGGCGCTGACGGCGGGCACGCCCGTTGAGCAGCTGGTGGGCCGTACGCAGACCGAAGCGCAGCTGTGGGCGACCCAGAACGGACTCAACCTGCAGGTGACGGAGGTTTACAGCGACGACGTGGAGGCAGGCGTCATCATCTCGCAGGAGACGCCGGCGGGCACGCGCGTCAAGAAAGGCGGCTTTGTGTACGTCACCGTGTCCAAAGGTCCCGACCTTTCCGTGACGCTGACGCTGCCCGACCTATTGAACATGACCAAGGCTGAGGTGGAGGCCTGGGCCAAGGCGAACCACATGACGAAAGTGCGTATCACTACGGAGTTCAGCGATACCGTGCCTGCGGGCAAGGTGATCCGCTATGAGATCAACGACAACACCGTGGTAGGCAACGAGGTGCGCCGCGACACGCCCGTGTATGTGATCGTGTCCAAGGGCATCGATACCACGGTGGAGCAGATCGAGGTCCCCGACTTCAAGACGATGACGCTGGCCGATTGCTACGCGTTTGCCAACGACAATGGCCTTGTGCTTTCCGTCACCGAGCAGTATGACGACTATATCCCCGAAGGCTCCATCATCTCGTCCAGCGTGAAGGAGAAGGAAAAGGTGCCGCGCGGCACGGAGATTCGGCTGGTGGCGTCCAAGGGCAAGAAGATTGAGATTCCCGACTTTTCGGATTACACCAGGGAGACGGCGCTCTCTGTGGCGTCGGGCCTCGGGATACCGGTGACGGTTATCGAGAAGTACTCCGGCTCGGCTGAAGGCGCGTTCATTTCGCAGAGCATACCGGCGGGAACGGTCTACGAGAAGGGCGATTTCCTGGAGCTGTACTACTCGCTGGGCAATAAGATCGTGGTGCCGTCGTTTGTGGGGCAGACGCGCGACGCGATTGAGTCATGGGCGCTGGACCTTAATAGCAAGGGCGCGCGCATCTCGATCTCCGCGACAACCACCAACAGCAGCCAGCCTGCCGGCACGATTATCTATCAGACGCCGGCCAACACGACGGTGGGCGTGAAGAAGACGATATCCATCACGGTGTCCAAAGGCCAGGTGGTGTATGTACCCGATTTCATATCGGGGGCGTCCTTGGGTTATGATGTCGCCATCACCAGAGAGCAGGCGATAGCCCGGTGCGAAGAGCTGAAGCTGGTGCCGGTATTTAAGGCGGAGGCCAAAAGCGGCGTTCTTCCGGGCGCTATCTGGTA
>JBMNOT010000031.1:0-14544 GCA_050943225.1 Christensenellales bacterium
TCGTATTTCTTTCTGTATTCTCCCATAATTCCGCCTCCGATTTCTGAGCTTTCTTTCGCTCTTTCCATCTTAGCAGATTGTCTAAAATTCTAACACACTCCCTGTCGCTGGACGATCTCGCGGACGCGTTCTCCCCCGAAGCCCCTGCCCCGGCCGACGCCGACACGCTTATCCAGCGCGGCATCGTTTCCGCCGACGCGATGCGGCTGTTTCTGGAAGGGCATGACAGCTCATCACTCAGCTTCGATGACGCCCTGCACGCTTACCTGTTCAGCCAGGTGCTGATATCGGGCGAGCTATCGCTGAACGAGGCGCGCTTGATGCTGGACACATTGCGCACCGCGGCGGTGCGTTTCAACAAGGCACCCGCCCAGGTGATGCTGATGCGCAAGCTGGGCGTGTTCGGATGCGTGACGCTGGCCGCCGAAAGCGAAGCCCTGCCGGATAAGGACACGCGGCTGATCCGCCGCCTGGACCTTACCGCGGCGGCTGAAGAGCTGAAGCTCAAGCTTTTGTAAATGAGGAGGATATCCGATGGACACCAATAAAAAAGTCGATCTCACCATCAGCGGCTTCGGCGTAGCGCCGGGCGGAGACTACGGTGCAGTCCGCATCTCGGGCCGCGGCAAAATCACGGGCGACTTAACCTGCACCGAGCTTATCATCACCGGCTCGGCTGACGCGATGGGCGCTGTCAGCTGCAATCGCCTGCATATCAACGGCGAGGCAGGCATCCACGGCGACCTTAAGGCAAAAGAGCTCAAGGTGCGCGGCGCCGGCGATTTCAAGGCAAGCGTCGCGGCGGACGATTTTTCCGTTTCCGGCACGGCGCACGCGGAAAAGTCGATAAACGCCAAAACGGCGAAGGTCTCCGGCTCCGTCCACGTAAAGGGCGACTTCTCTGCGGACAGCTTTTTTTCGTCCTCCGGCATGTTCGAGGTGGGCGGCCTGCTTTCCGCGGACAGCGTGGACATCACGCTGGACTTAAGCACCAGCAAGGCCCGCGAGATAGGCGGCGAGCGCATCACGGCAAAGGTGGGCGTTACCGGCCTGTCGGTGCTGCGCACCATATTCACGCTGGGTACCCACACGCCGCGGCTGGAGGCGGACAGCATCGAGGGCAACAGCGTTTGGCTGGAGCAGACGCGGGCGCGCGTGGTGCGCGGCCATGACGTCACCCTGGGCGACGGCTGCGACATCGTGCTGGTGGAATATTCGGGCACGCTGCACAAGTCGGGCAATGTGCGCGTGGGCGAGGAGCGCAAGCTGGGGTGACAGCAAAAAGCTGCTTTCGCGCAGGCAGATATGCTGCGGGCTGTCCCCCAGCACGGCAAAAACAGTTGTCAAATAATGAGGCCCCGGCATGTCAAACGCCGCAGGGCCTCTTTTTATTATGCTGAGTTTATGTCCCGTTAGAGCAGTTCCCTATACAGAGTGACCTCGCCGGGTTCTTCCAGGCAATCCGCAAGCCGGGGCACGATGTCCGTAAAATGCGGGGCTGCCATGTGCTTGTCCAGCGCCTCCTGGTCTTCCCATTCCTCCAGGAACGTCAGCAGCCGGGGTTGCGATGCCCTGCACCAGCTCATACCGGATGCATCCCGCATCCCTCTCTCGGGTCTCCCGCACCAGCACTTTAGCTATGTCGAGAAACGCATCCATCTTGTCCGCTTTCACGAGATTTTTCGCGACTATCTTGATCATAATGTCTCCTTGCCCGAACTGATGAATATGTTTTATTGTAACCTCAAGGCCGCCAAAATACAATGCCCTGCCGGCGGGCTTGACGCGCCATCCGGCAGCCACTATGATGGTATTATTCAGAATCATTTGGAGGAAGACATGCGAAGATATGCAATGATATTCGCTGTGGCCCTTGCAGCGGTGCTGATGCTGGCCGGATGCGGTCCGGACGTCTCCGACGCTTCCGAGTCAAACGCCCCCTCCGAGACGACCGAAACCGGCAAGGCTTCCCCGAAGCCCACAGCGTCTCCCAAGCCCACTGCGGCGGAATCCGCCCAGCCGGAGATAGCCGTGCCCGAAGCTGTCGCCGAAACGCCCAGAATCGTCGATGTCTCCCCGGAGCCCGGCTTTGATGTGGGCAGCGTGATGCCCGATTTCTCGCTGCCATTGGCGGGCGGCGGCACATTCAGGCTGTCGGAAAACCTCGGCAAGCCGGTGCTGATCAACCTGTTCGCCACCTGGTGCCCGTCGTGCGTCGGCGGAATGCCGGTTATCGACCAGCTTTTCAAAGAATTAAGCGACCAGGTGAATTTCCTCGTGATCGACATCGGCGAGGACGAGCAGACGGCTCTTGATTTCGCGGAGCAAAACGAATATTCGCTTCCCTTCGCGTATTCCGAGGACGGCATGCCCTTCGGCAGGGGCTACCTGGTCTATTCCATCCCGCGGACGTTTGTGCTGGACGCGGACGGCGTCATTTCCGCCTATTACGAGGGCATGCGAGATTACGACACATTCAAGGCGGCAATCCAGGCCGCTTTGGCGCATTGAGCCGCGCGAGGCGGCCGCTGCAGGCCGCTCTGCTGATTGGCGGCACGGCGCTGATAGCGGCAGGCATACTTTCCGGCGAGCTGCCCGTTTTGCTGCGCAAAGCCGTGTTTATCTGTCTGGAGTGCATCGGCATTGGTTAAGCGGCGCATCGTCCAGACGCTGACGGCGCTGGCGTACAACTTAAACCTCAAGGGCTTTATTCAGGGCAGTATCTATCAGGGGCCGGTCAAAAACGTCTGCGTGCCCGGCCTGAACTGCTACTCCTGCCCCGGCGCGCTGGGCTCCTGCCCTTTGGGATCGCTGCAGTCGGCTTTCGGCGCGGTGGCCTCCAAGATAAGCCTGTATGTGGTGGGCACGCTTATTTTCTTCGGCGCGCTGCTGGGGCGGTTCATCTGCGGCTGGGCGTGCCCGTTCGGCTTCATCCAGGAGCTGCTCCATAAAATCCCCTCGCGCAAGCTGCGGCACAAAAAAGCGTTCGGCGTGCTCAAATACGGCAAATACGCGATGCTGGGCGTGCTCGTACTGCTTATGCCCATCGTGTACGCCGTTCAAACGGGCATCGCCACCCCCGCATTCTGCAAATACATATGCCCCGCGGGCACGCTGGAAGCGGGCGTCCCGCTGGTAGCACTGAACGCGTCGCTGCAGAGCAGCGTGGGCTGGCTGTTCTCGTGGAAGATGCTGATACTTATCGGCGTCGTCGTGGCGTCGGTGTTCATATGGCGGCCGTTCTGCCGCTTTCTCTGCCCGCTGGGCGCGATATACGGCTTTTTCAACCGCATCTCGGTGTTCGGCATGCGCTTTGAGCCCTCCGCCTGCACGCAATGCAAGGCGTGCGCGCGCGCGTGCAGGGCGGATATCGACCCTTCATGCACGCCCAACAGCGCCGAGTGCGTGCGCTGCGGCGACTGCGTCAAGGCTTGCCCCAGCGGCGCATTGAAATTCGGCGCGGCGCAAAAAACAAAGCCCGGCAGACGAGGCAAGGTCTGCCCCGGCTGCACGGCGCTTCGCCGGTCATAACGCCCCATTTCCGGGGCAATGCTCCTAAAATACCCGGACCTTTGTCTAAAGAGGGCTTTTAGCTTTGCGAACCCTGCACATAGGGTATCTCTATTTTCACGTCCTCTATGGACCAGTTGTCGGTGCTCGGTATCTTCCCCGGCTCGAGCTGCACGCGCTCTGCGGGCGGCTGGGCAAGAATGAGCTGCTCGCGTATCATCGCGGTGGCCGTATCGTCGTCATTGCCTTCCCGTATCTCGCATTTCGTGCCGTAGTCTATGTTGTACCACATCCACCGCGCGTCGGGCACGGTCAGCCTCACTCATCCGTGAGACGCCTTGCTGCCCAGCTCGAGATACGTCTCCTCGATGTACGTGGACGCGTCGCGCTCGCTATATAGGAACGTGTGGAAATAAATCGCTTTGCGTATCTGCGTCCAATACTGCCCGTAACGCCCGTCCCTTTCGAACCTCGAGAAGCTCACCCTATAGGCCCCCATTTCAAACACGCCTACGGGCGTGCTGTTGCCCAGGTCCTTCGAGCAGAGCATATACCGTACCGGAACGGTGTATTCGCCGTTTTCGTCCTTTGTATATACCATGACGATCTGGTGCCTGATATCGACAATGATGTAGTACATATCCGGAGCGGGATAGCCTTTGGGTTTGTCGCGCAAGCCGTCGTCGCCCGCAAGCTCTTCAAACGTCATGTTCACGGTAGGAGCAAGCGTAGAAAACGCGGGACACCTTGCGGCATCCTCCGAAAACAGCTGCGCGCCCGTCTGCTCCAGGCCGCTGAGCCGCTGGAATTCGCTGACCGCCACCGCGGTCTTGTCGCCGTACTCATCCATCGCCTCGTCGGAGAGGTAATACCCCAGCTGCTTCAGCCTTTCCTTAAGCGCCTGTACGTCGCTGCCCCGCGTTCCTTTTTTCACTTCCCGCGGGTGCTCAGGCGGCGTCGCCGTGGGCAAAGGCGTGGGCTCTGCCGTGGGCTGGGCTGATGGCGTTTCATCGGGCGGTACCACGGCTTCCAGCGTTTCATCAGCAAACGTGACCTAAACCTTTTCCCCTTCATCGGGGGCACAAGCGCCCGCCGTGCACGCAACGGCAGCGGCAAGGCAAACAAGCAAAGCCGCGGCAGCTGTTCTTTTTAGCTTAGCTTTATTATCAGATAGAAAGCGCATAGTGGTAATTTTACCTCATTTTCCGGCAGGAAGTCAAAAGCAAGTTGTCATGGTGAGGCGAAGAACCGCCGCGCAGAGAAACCATTTTAATCCCAATAGTCGGCGAAGCTATCCTCCCTGCGGGGCGCAGGCTTTTTCACAACAGGCGCTGCTTCCGGCTGGTCGGCCGCCGGTTTCTGCCCGCTTTTCCGCCCGGCAAGAGCCGCCGCCGGGGCCGTCTGAGCCTGCCCGCTTTGCAGGTCGGCTGGGGGCAGCGCTTCTTCCGCCGGCGTGCGCCCCAGCTGCGCGTACGCATCCAGCACGCGGCTTAGGCGCTCCCGGCGGCGCGCCAGCACCGCTGCCCATCTATCCAGCGCCTGACGCCCGGCCTCGGTGATGGCGTACTGGCGCCGCTGCGGACCCTGCCCGCCAGGCGCCCAGCTTGACGTGACCCAGCCCGCTTCTTCCATGCCGCGCAGCGTGCGGTACAGCGTGGATACGCTGATCTCGCTCTCGTCGAAGCCGAATTCGGTCAGCCGCTCGCCCAGCGCATACCCGTGGGCATTTTCTCCTTCGGGCCTGCAGAGCAGCACCAGAAGGCATACCTCGATGATGCGGTGCATATGGCGGGCTCCGTCCTTGCTTTGCATGTTTTCTTTCCTCCGTTATGATGCCCTGAAACACTGCGTTCGCGGGCTGCAATCTGTATATTCACAATGGCTATACCTGGTATATTACCTAATGTAGGCCGCCGCCTTCCGGTTGTCAATACGTAGTTGACTAATACGAAGTTGACGATACGCAGTTGATGATATAAATCCGATAATAAGCGTTTTTTGGTACGCACAGCCAATTAAAGTCGTGTCGATTTCTGTGGCGATTCTGCGATATTTCGATAATGAGATGCATTTTTTGCACGAAAGTCGGAAAACTAACAGCATAAGGAGGTGAATTACATGGCAAAAAGCAACTGGAAACTCAGCGGAATGAAGCAAATGGTAGCCAATGAAATTGGCGTCACCCTGAAACCCGGTGACAACGGAGACCTCACGGCCCGTGATGCCGGCAGGATCGGCGGCAGCATGGTTAGAAAAATGATACAGTACGCATCGGACAACATGCCCGAGGCGCAGAGTCAGACTCAGTCCTTTACCCGGTTCTGAGCCGATCAAAAAAGAGAAGGGCTTAGCGCTCTTCTTTTTTGTGTGCGCCGCCGCGACAACAAAAAAGAGCTGTCCCGTCGGGAAAGCTCTTCTCGTCAGATTCGTCAGAAATCCTCACCGTTTTGGCCCGGGCTGTTCTCCCGCTTCGCGAGCTTGCCCTCGCTCACATCGCTGCGCTTTTCCTCGTTGCGGCGCTTCATCGCATCAAACACCGTGGTTGCCTTCTTCTTTTTTTTCACACGATCACCTCCGTCTTTACTATGCCCTGTTTGACGGCGGCTCATGTAACATATTTGGGCTGGCGGAAAAACTGCCGTTTCCCGCCAATTTACCGATTTTATGCAGTTCCCCGTTCCTCAAAACCGTATATAATCGCCCGGGGTCCCCGAAAAACCAAAGGTTTTTTGGGGTGATGTATAGCACGTCTTGCCCACGAAATTATAAATTTTAAGGACTTTCTTGACACTCTGGGATACCCGTCAGGCGGGCTCTGCCTGCCGTACAACACTCAACAGCTTTTCTATAAACAGCTCGCTTTCTTCAACCCACGGCATATGCCCGGAACGCTCGAACCAGACCAGCTCCTTGTGCGGCGCCTGCAATACGGAATAGTAATCCTCCACCAGCGCGGTGGGTGCGTTAATGTCGTGGCGGCCGATGAAGAAATAAACCGGCACATGAAGTTCAGCCGCTTGCTGTCTTAAATCGAGGTCATAAAGCTGCTGGTACACCACGCCCAGCGTGTCCGTCACGCCCAGCACATACCCCAGCTTGTCGTACAGCCCGTACTCAGGGGCTGCGATGTCGGCAAGCGTGTTTTGGGAGGACGGGGCGATATCCGGGTCCGCGGCCATCACCTGGAACAGGTACATGAGGTAAGACGCCATCTTCATCGCGACGCCGCTGCCGTAATAAGGCGGCGGGCCCTGCGCTTCCAGCTGCCGGACGACGTCGGCGTGGCCGCGCTCCTCAGCGATCTGCATAGCGAGGTTATAGCAGTAATGCTCGGTTTCCAAAAACGCCACCATCTGGCCTGTTCCCACGACCGCATGGAACAGCTCCGGGCGTTGCTGCGCCATCCACACGCCCAGCGCGCTGCCCCACGACTCGCCCACCAGGTATATCTTCTCCTGTTCAAAGCGCTCGCACAGGTATTCCGCCAGGGCGCAGCCGTTGTCCACATAGCGCTGGCGCGTCAGCTCGTTTTTGGGGAGCGCGCCGTACGACTTTGCCGCGCCGGGCTGGTCCCAGCCGACCACCACGAAGTACTCCTCCAGTGCGCCCAGCTCGCTGCGCACCGCGGCCAGCTGGCTTCCGCCCGGGCCTCCCGCAAGGAACAGCAGCACCGGCTTGGATGCGTCCTTGCCCCGTATGCTGACCCACTGCCGGCTGCCGTTCAGCTCCACCTGCTCCAGCGCAGCGATGCTGCCCGGCGCCTCGCTCCCGTCCGCGGCGCGTATCGGCGGCGTGTAAGCCAGCCATTGCGACAGCAGCACAGTGACGGCAAGCGCGGCTGCCAGTGCGCCGCACCATATTGCGCGGCGGCGCAAAGCTCGCCACGCCTCCCCCTTATCGCGGCCTTTTCGCAGCGCCGCCCGTATCAGCGCCGCCAGCGCTGTGATTATGAGCACAATGAGCGTTATGGCGAAAGCAATCAGCAGCACGAAAAACACGATCAGCTCAGGCCCCACGGTGGCCATCGACGGCATCAGGGCTGGCCTTATAAACAGCAGGTACACGGCGACGATTAATAGAATGATACCCAAATAAATAAGCGGTACCGTTATGCTGCGCCGCTTGTTCTGTGATCGGGATATTGTTTCCATAAAAACTCCTTAAATCTTAGATAGAATAACATAAATAAAATAACATTAGAATAACATAAATAAAATAACATTTTCTTCCCGTCATCACAACAATTATTTTTATAAACTTTTCGGAAAATTTCAGTTTTTTCGGCATGCAAAAAGGCCCGCAGATTATCCTGCAGACCTTGTTTGTGCAGTCAGTTATCACCCGTTCCGGCTACAGCACGCGGTAGCCCCGGATGAAGTTCTTCTGCCAGTACGGGTGGCTGAGGCTGGTGATTCGCACCCCGTTGCCGCTGGGAGCGCTGTCGATCATCTTGCCGCCGCCCAGCGCGATGCCCACATGGCCCTTGAACGATATGATGTCGCCGGCTTTGAGGTCGCTGATCTTCTCTACCACCGGGTACTTCTTGGTGGCGGCCCAGCCGGCGGAGGTCATATAGCCCTGCTTCACGCCGATCTGCTTTAAGCACCAGTACACGAAGCCGGAGCAGTCGAACGCGTTGGGCCCCTTGGCGCCGCGGACGTATTTCGCGCCCAGCTTGGATTTGGCCACCCGGATCAGTTCGTCCACCTTGGACTCCTGCGCAGTCTTCCCCGGTTTACTGCCGCTGCTGCTGCCGCCGCCGCTGGATTTGGCGGGCGCCTTCTTGGCGGAATCCGACAGCAGTACCGACATAGTGCGCGGCCCAACCTTGCCGTCCACCGTCAGCTTGTTGTTCTTCTGAAACGCCTTGACTGCCGCCTCGGTGTTGGAGCCGAAATAGCCGTCCGCCTTGCCGGAAAGGTATTTCAGCTCGATCAGCCGCTGCTGGACGTTTCTGACGTCGCTGCCGCTGTCGCCCACCATCAGCGCGTTCTTTTCCGCCTTGTCGGAGAACAGCATGGCGCGCGTCTGCGGACCAGCATAGCCGTCGTCGATAAACCCGTGGGTCTGCTGGAAACGCCGGATGGCATTCTCCGTATCCTTGCCGAACTTCCCGTCCGGCTTGGTGGTAAGGTACCCCAGCTTAAACAGCCTCTCCTGCAGCTTCAGCACTTCTTCGCCGGTGGTGCCGTAGGAGTAGTAGAAAGCCTTCGCCTGGTCCGAGAACAGCAAGTCCTTGGTCTTGACGCCCACGGTTCCGTCCACCGTCAGGCCGTTGCGCTTCTGGAACTCCTTCACTGCGGCTTCCGTCTCTTCGCCGAAGTAGCCCGTCACTTTATCGAGATAATCCAGTTCTTTTAAGCGTTCCTGAATCTCCCGCACGTCGGTGCCGGATATGCCGATGGACACCGTATATCTCTTGGCCTCGTCCGAAAACAGCAGCCTCTTGGTTTCCGCGCCGTATATGCCGTCGATCTTAAGCCCGTGCTTGCGCTGGAACAGCTCCAGGGCGTATTCCGTCGCCGGGCCGAAGTAGTCGGTGGGCATATCCTGGTCCATATAGTCCAGCTCCATCAGCCGCTCCTGCAGCGCTATCACTTCTTCGGAGTGCATGCCTTTTCTCAGCTGGAACGGCGTGGGCTGCGGCTCGGGCGGCGTGGTGGCGACAGGCAGAGTGGGCACAGCCGCCGCCTCGGCAGCCGCCTCGTCAGGAGCGGGCGGCATCGGCCCGGGAGCGGGCGCAGCGGCCGCGGAACTGGAATCCATACGGGCCACGGCAGCCGGGCTGTGCCCGAAAACCGTGACCGACAGCACCACGACCACAACGCATACCAGCACGAAAGCCGCCGATATCGCGAAAAAACGGGGCTTTATCTTCCATTTGCCCACGCGGCGCGGTCTTGTCAGCCACTGCCTGAATCGCGCCAGCACGCGGGGCCATGTCTTGATGCCTGTGAGCGCGCGTCTCAGCGCTCTTGCCAGCGCGCGGGGCCATGTTTTAATTCCTGCGAGCGCGCCGCTCATCGCTCTTGCCAGCGCGCTCTCTTTCTTCCGTCGTCTTTCCTGCATATTCCTCCTGAAATGCCCGCGTAAGGGGCGGGCGGGTTCAGCCTGCTACCCTATCCAGCAGCTCTTCCACGATGTCCTGCAAGTCAGTTTCGGGTGGGTTTTCGCTTTCCCCGGGCGGATTCTCCGGCGGCGCGGGGACAGGCGGTGGCGTGGGCTTAGGCAATGTCGCCGGATCCGACCCGTTTACGTATGTGGTCCCGTTCCTCGGGTTCCACGTGTAGCTGTGGAACTCTTTGACCGCCAGTTCCTCGCCGGTGAGCGACAGATAGTGGATGTATGTCGTCACCTTGCGCCCCACCCGCGGCTGCGCGTATGTATACGATTCCCCGGGGGCCAGCACTTTGTCATTCGGCGCCTTCGTCGCGTTATAGACATAGTTCATGCCCGGGTTGCCGAACGTGCCGCCGTCCTTAGACGAGAAATCCAGTATCACTTCGCCGTATTCTTCGGTGACCACCGGCGGCCCGTATACTTCCACCGTGGCGGTCTTTTTCATGGGGTCCACGTACGAGATGATGTAGATCGGCGACGAATACGGGTTTTTCAGCACGAGGTCAGGGCCGTTGGAGTCAATAGTGGCATCCAGACCGAACGGTATGTAGTTGGACGGTATGGAGTGGTGCGACGCCTTCACGATCTCCAGCGCGGCGCGTATGGCCGCGTTGTACAGCGTGCTGGATATCTGGCAGACGCCGCCGCCCGGCTGGTCAACATACCCGCCGGCCACGATGCCCGCCGCGTCCATCCAGCCACCTTCTTTGGTGCGCCGGCCCGCGTGCTTGTTGATGGACCATTCCTCGCCCGGCTGGATCACCACGCCGTTGATGATGCCGGACAACTTGGCCACGTTCCAGTTGCGGTTAAACGAATCGTTCTTGGAATAGCTGGATGTCCAGGACGTAACCAGCCCGGTGGCTTTTTTCAGCGACTCCACAGTCGCTTTGGGCTCCACTGCCGTAACCGGCGCTTCGATGACGGGATACTCCCCACTCTGTATCTGGCCGTAAGCCATGTCCACCACGTATTCCATGTCAACGGAACGCCCTTTTGAGCCTTCCTTGTACACAAAGCGGGAGATGTTCGCGTCGACCGGTATGCTGTCGCTCACATACTTGTCGTTCTTCCAGTATTTGTAGCGCAGCTTGTTGGGCATCTCGCTGTCGGGAATGCGCACGAGGTCGGGACGGCTCCACATTTTCCCTCTGGCCGCCGCCTCGATCATCTCCTGCTGGTCTTGCTCATAAGGCGTGCCGTCCGGCAGATGCCCCCACGGCGTGAATATCACCGTGGCGTCCGTCGCCGGCTTGTCCAGCTCGTCCTTGAGCGGCAGCAGCGCCGCCGCGATGGCTTCCCGGCTGGCCTTGATGCTCACCTCAAACGGCATGCCCTCTTTTTTGGCCTTGTTGATGGCCTCCTTGCGCTCTTCCAGCGTTCCGGTATTGCCGTACTGCAGCGCCTTTTTGAGGACGTCCTCATAGTCCGTGGTAACGCCCAGCTGATCAGCATCAAAAGTATACGTCTCGCCTTCCACGGTAAACGTGATATTCACCTTAGACAGCAGCTCTTTGGGCACATCGGCGGTGGCCTCAAGCGCCTCGTCATATTCCATGCCCGAAATATCGATGCCGCCCACCGTCACGCCCTCAAGCGCCGCGGTGTTGTTCATGATGCGGTTATTGACCTGCTCGTTGACCGCCAGGAACACGATGCATAAAATCAGAGCGACAATCAGCACGCCGAGCGTTGCAAACAGCGTGATTTTAAGCTTTTTCTGATTGGCCCTGTCTGATTTCTTTACTACCATTATCTTCTCCCTGCAAAGTTTCAATCTATATTATAAGGCTGATGCTGATTTTAGCCAAGGTTTGCTGTTCGTATACGATTCCATACTACGCATTTTAGGAGTACGTTTCTTCATATGTCAAGGAAACAAACTATGAATTCAGACGAAAAAAAGCGCAAATTTGTTCCATCCGCATGGAAAAACGGAAGTCTTTACAGGATGATATCCGGGAAATTATGTTATAATCATACCGATAGTTTAGGGCTATTGCCCTCGATTTTACACGAACGAGGTAACCGCATGGACAGCATCGACCTTCGCATACTGCTGGATTCGCCTGAAGATTATCTGGGGCGCAAGGTAAAACTTCAGGGCTGGATACGCAACCACCGCAAACAGAAGAGCTTTGGCTTTATCGACTTCTTCGACGGTACCTGCTTTGCGTCGCTGCAGGTGGTGTACGACACTTCTTTGCCGAACTTCGCGGAGGTGAGCGCCTATCGCGTGGGTTCGGCCATCGGCGCTGCCGGCCAGCTGGTACCATCGCAGAGCAGAACGGGCGGCTGGGAGCTGAAAGCCGAGAGCATCGCATTGCTGGGCGACTGCCCGGAAGAATACCCGCTGCAACCCAAGCGCCATTCGCTGGAGTTCTTGCGCGAGATTGCGTACCTGAGACCCCGCACGCGGCTTTTCCATGCGGTATTCCGCATCCGCAGCATCGCGTCCTTCGCGATACACTCCTACTTTGAAAAGCACGGCTACCTTTACGTGCACACGCCCATCATCACGGCCAACGACGCCGAGGGTGCGGGCAACACGTTTACCGTCACCACGCAGCAGCTGGGCGCAAAGCCCGACTATTCGCAAGATTTCTTCGGCAGGCCCACCTCGCTCGCCGTGACTGGGCAGCTGGAAGGCGAAACGTTCGCCCTCGCGTTCAAGAAGATATACACCTTCGGGCCCACGTTCCGCGCGGAGAACTCCAACACCAAGACGCACGCCGCCGAGTTCTGGATGATAGAGCCGGAGATCGCGTTCTGCGGCCTTCACCAGCTGATGGATATAGAGGAGGATTTCTTAAAGTCCATCGTGGCCTACGTGCTGGAGCACGCGCCCGCCGAGCTGGATTTTCTGGGGACGTATACCGGAACGCCGCTCAAGGCCAAGCTGCGCGCGCTGGTGGACACGCCCATCGCGCGGGTGTCGTACCGCGAGGCGATCGGTATACTGCAGCGCTCCGGGCGGGATTTCGAGTTTACGCCCGCTTTCGGCGCGGACATTGCCAGGGAGCACGAGAAATACCTGACGGATGAGTACTTTGCCTCCCCCGTGTTCGTGTACGACTGGCCCAAGGACATCAAAGCGTTTTACATGTACCAAAATGACGACGGCGAAACGGTGGCCGCGGTGGATCTGCTGGTGCCCGGCGCGGGCGAGCTGATGGGCGGCAGCCAGCGCGAGACGCGCTATGACAAACTGCGCGCCCGCATGGAAGAGCTCGGCATCCCGACGGAAGAACTATACTGGTATCTCAACCTGCGGCGCTTCGGCGGCTGCGAGCATTCCGGCTTCGGCATGGGCTTCGAGCGGCTGCTCATTTACCTTACCGGTGTGGAGAACATCCGCGACGTTATCCCCTACCCGCGCACGCCGGGTAACTGCGAGTTCTGATACCGGCTGGTTTATTGCCTGCGCAATAAAAAAAGAGGGCGCGCATTCCATCCGGAATACAGCGCCCTATTGTTTTGCCTTCACAGCCCGTATATGTCCGCGTATTTTTCGTTCAGGTAATCGATGAAATATTTAGCGGTCAGCGGCTCGCCGATGACGTGCCGAATCAGCTCGCCGGGCTGGTACACCGCGCCGTGCCTGTGCACATGTTGCTTAAGCCAGTCGTTCATGCCCGCAAAGTCGCCCTCTGAGATGCGGCTCTCCAGATCCGGCATGTCCCGCTTCATAGCGAAAAGGAACTGCGCGCTGTACAGGTTGCCGAGGGCATAGCTCGGGAAATAGCCGAAGTTGCCCCCCGGCCAGTGGGTGTCCTGCAGTATGCCTTCGCTGTCATTCTGCGGCTCCACGCCGAGGTACTCTTTGTACTTCGCGTTCCACATACGGGGCAGGTCGGCCACGTCCGCGCCGCCGCCAAATATCGCCTTCTCCAGCTCGTAGCGGATGATGATGTGCAGGCTGTACGTCAGCTCGTCCGCCTCGATACGTATCAGCGACGGCTGCACCGTGTTGACGGCGCGGTAGAACGACTCCAGCGGCACACCTTGAAGCTGCGGGAACGCCTTCTGCGCCTCGGGGTAGAAATACTGCCAGAACGCGCGGCTGCGCCCGATCAGGTTCTCGTAGAGCCGCGACTGAGACTCGTGTATGCCCATCGACGCTCCCGTCATCAGCATGGTGCCGGAGAGCGCCGGGTCTATGTTCTGCTCGTATATCGCGTGGCCGCCCTCGTGGATGCAGCTGTACAGCGCGCTGCGCAGCTCGCCCTCGTCGTAGCTGGTGGTGATGCACACGTCGCCCACGCCCAGCGTGATGGTGAACGGGTGCACGCTGACGTCCAGCCTGCCCGCCTCAAAGCTGAAGCCCATCTTTTCCAGCACGTACTTCGAGAACTTTTCCTGCGCGCCTGCCGGAAAACGCCTTTCAAAAATTCATCGTCCGGGCGGGGCTTTGGCCGGATGCGATGAAGCAGCGCCACGATGGCGTCCCTAAGGTCCCCGAACACCGCGTCCAGCTGCGCCACCGTCGCGCCCGACTCAAAGTAGTCCAGCAGCAAATCGTAGCCGTTGTCCCCGCCGCCCCAGTATCCGATGAACTCGCGGTTGAACGCGATCAGCTTTTTAAGGTGCGGCGCGAACAGCACGTAATCCGCCTTGCGCTTGGCATCCTCCCATGCCGTCTCCGCCGCGGATACCGCCACCACGTACGCGCGGTAGCGCTCCTCGGGAATCTTCACCGTGCGGTCGTACTCGCGCTTTAAGCGGTCCACCATCGCCCGCGTCACGTCGTCCAGGTCCGGCCGGGCCGAAAAATAGTCCAGAAAAGCGCACATCTGCTGCGACGTCTGCTTCCGGTAGAGCTCAGCGGAGAGATACCCCAATACCTCGCCGCGGTAAGCTGCGCCGCTGCGCGGGATGTACGTCCGCGAGTCCCAGTACAGCCCGGCGATGGCG
>JBMNOT010000032.1:0-14511 GCA_050943225.1 Christensenellales bacterium
GGGCAGTCGAAATTCTCGATGAGCACGCGCTCGCCCGGCTGCACCCGCATCGAGTAGGTTACCAACGTGTTGCAAAGCTTTTGCAGTCTGGAGTCTATCATAATACCTCCCGGTCAGAAATTGATTTTCTCGTCGATGATGTAGATGGGCCGCCCTTTCACCTCGTCGTATATTCTGCCCAAATACAGTCCGAAGATGCCAAGCGATACGAACAGCGCACCGATGAAGCAGAACACCAGCGCGAACAGCACGTGTACGATATCCCAAAGGCCTACGGCCGCAAACACGGCGGACAGCACGAGATAAACAAAAGCCAGCACCATGAGCGCCACGCCCACAGCCAGCGGCGCTTTCAGCGGCCTGTTGGAAAACGACGCGATGCCGTCGCCCGCCAGCTTGAGCATCTTTTTCAGGGAATACTTGGTCTGCCCGGCGGCGCGCTCTTCGCGCACGAACTCTATCGGCTCCGCCTTAAAGCCGGACCACGCCGCCATACCCCGCAAAAAGCGGTTTTTCTCCGGCATGGCGTTCAGCGCATCGCACACCTTGCGGTCTATCAGCCTAAAATCGCCGGTGTTGGCGGGAATATACTGGCCGCCCAGCGCGCGCAGTATGCGGTAATACGCCCATGCGGTAAGCTTTTTAAACGCCGTCTCCCCCTCGCGCCTGACGCGCTGCCCGTAAACGATATCCGCGCCCGCCTCCCATTTCTTCACCATGTCGGGGATCAGCTCCGGCGGGTCCTGCAGGTCGCAGTCGATGATGATCACGGCCTGCCCGGACGTGTGCGCCATGCCCGCCGATACCGCCTCCTGATGGCCGAAGTTGCGCGAAAAGCTTAAGACCCGCACATGCTTGTCCTGCTCGGCGATCTCTTTCAGCAGGCTCAGCGTATTATCACGCGAGCCGTCATTGACGAATATCAGCTCGTAGTCACCGCCCAGCGTGTCCATCACAGCCTTCAGCCGCGGGTAAGACAGTGGCAGAACTTCCTGCTCATTATAGGCCGGTATGACAACGGAATATTTCACAGGCCGCCCCTCCTTTACCGGTTGGATTCCCCGTCCTCCTGCATTATATACCAGCCTGCCGGATTTTACAAAAACAAAACCGCCAGAAAACGAGCCTTGTCGTTTTCTGTCGATTTGCGCTTGCGTATCCATTTTACAACAGGGAAATTTTTGTAAACGGTATATTCAGGAGGTGCGCCATGCTGGCCGTTATCGCCGTTTTCGACCGGAAGGACCTGAAAAGGACGTATCACCTCACAGGCAAGCCCTTTGCGCGGATGCAGGCGGCGTATCCGGACTGGGCGGACAGGCTGAAAGAAGTGACGTCAGCCGCGGTGTACGTGGCCGGGCGGGAGCACGCGTCAGAGCCGGCAGGCCTGCTGACGGTGAAAGCCGTGCAACAAACGGACGACGGCGTAACGCTTAAGTTCGATACGTCCACCCGGCTGGAGATAACCGGCGGCGCTCTGTCGGACGCAGTGTATAAAAGCGCGCGGGAAGGCGGATGGCTCACTGAGGAAGGGTATGCGCCCACGTTCGCGTTTATGGACGACGCGGCGTTCGACGCACTGCAGCAGCGCGCCGTGCTGTGCTCCAGGATGGACGCGCTGATGGACGCGGGCGACTACAAAGCGACGGTGATGCTGTGCGCGCCGCTCAAGGCGGTGAAGGACGAACCCGTGCTGTGGGACAGCGCGGATGTGCTATACCGGCTGGGCCGGGCGTGCAGCAAACTTGCAACCACACTGCTCATCAAGGCCGGGGAAACCAAAAAACTGGTCCGCTGCCGCCAGTACCGGGAAATGTGCGAGGTGTTTTTAAAGCGCGGCGCGGAGCTGGAGCCGGACAGCCCCCGGTGCGCCACAGCGCTGGCATACCGGTATTACTCCAACGTGCACGAGCTGATGCGTCCGGGCGAGCGGCGAGACCAGGACCTCGAAGAACAGATCAAGCTGGCGCACGAGTGGCTGGGCCGATCGCTGGAGATATACCCGCACAGCGTGCGTGGCCACTACCGCAAGGGCAAGCTGATCATCGAAAAGCAGGCGCCCTATCTGCTGTTCGGCAAGCGGGCTTACGGCACGCACGAAGCGGAGCTGCTGCGCGAGATATGTGAAGTGGGCGAAGAGCACTTAGCCACCGCCATCGCCCTGTACGAAGCGCTGGAAGACGAGGAAGCCAAAGCGCGCGACCGCCGCGAATACGCCAAGGCGCTGTACGTGCTGGGCGGTTATTACCTGGAAGACGCGTATCTGCCGGTGCACGAGTATTTCCTGCGGCGCATCGCCGGCCGCGAGGACATGCCCCCTATCGCGCTCATATCCAAGCTGGACGTCGAAAGCGCCATCGAGCTCTTGGAAAAGGCGTTTTACGCGGAAACGGACATGCCGCTCTCCCAGCTGGACACCGCCCAGCTCGCACAGCTCCATAAGCAGTGGACGCGCTCGCCGGTGGAAAAGCTCTACAAGCTGGGCTGCGCCGAAAGCTCAGCGGCGTTTATCGCGCTGACGGAGGGCGATTCCGATGCGCTGGCGCGGCACGCCCGAGCGGCTGTCCGATACCTTCAGGCGGCCAAAGCCGTGGCGGACCAAAGCCAGGACCGCCGGCGCAACACATGGCATATCAGCGAGAAGCTGGCGTGGACGCACATCTATACGGGGCAGTACGACAGGGCGGTAAGGCTGCTATCGCGCGCCAAAGCGGGCTATATCGTCAACACCTACGCCATCGCGCTGCTGCTTATGAACACCTCAGCCAGCCTTAGGCGAGCGGAGGAAGTGCTGTCCGCCGCCGTGCGGGATGGCCACAACCTCGCGTCGGGGCTGTCCAGCGTGCTGTGGGCCTATGTGCGCGCGCGCCGGTGTCAGGACATACCGCCATTGGGAAAAACGCTGTCCGCCCGGAACAGGCGGCTTGCGGCGCTGCTGGGCGTGGCCGGCAAAGCTTTGTAATGATTAGTAATAATTTCTGTTGATAAGCAGCACGGTTGTTGACTAAAAAATTTCATTATGCTATATTCAAGTTGACGCAAAAGACTTGCGCCTAATACGTAGTAAAGGAGGGGTAGATTATGAAGATTAAAAACATCAACGAACCCCAGAAGTTCTTCGAAGTGCTGAAGAACTGCAAGGGCAAGATCGAACTGGTCACTTCCGAAGGCGACAGGCTCAACCTCAAATCCACGCTTTGTCAGTACATAGCGTTGACTCAGATGTTCACCGAAGCCAAGATCGACGAACTCGAGCTGCTGGTTTCCGAGCCTGAAGATTTGAACCTCCTTCTTAACTATCTGGTTAGAGGATAACCAAATCTTGACTGCATAAGGCCGCTTGATAAGCGGCTTTTTTAATTCATGTCACCTTATTTCTTATGTCACCTTATTTCAAATCACTTTTTGGGATTCATGCGGGCATCTTTTGCCCTTATAATGTGAATGTACGCATATACGCCTGTGGCAGTCCAAAAAAGGACAGAGGCCAGGAGTATACTGGTAACAGAAAGGGGGTATGGGCGCAGTGGGAGTCACTGTTGTCAAAGGGCGCGCGGGCAGCGGCAAAAGTCGTTACCTGATGGCGCGCATCAAAGAGCTGATTGCCGCCCCGCTGAAAAAAACACTCGTGATCGTGCCCGGCTCGCTCACGTTTGAGACGGAAAAGGAAATCATGGCAGTCTGCGGCGTCAAAGGTATACTGGGGCTTCAGGTGATGAGCCTGCAGCGGCTCGCCTTTCGCATACTGCAGGAGACCGGGGCTCCCGAATTCCTGACGCACGCGGAGCGCGCGATGGCGTGCCATCTGGCTCTGGAGAAACTGGGGTACCCCTTCGGCAGCGAACACCTGCCGGATTTTGAGGTATGCCTGGCGGAACTCATCATGCGGCTTAAAAGCCACCGGCAGACGCCTGAGACTCTGCGCGAAGCGGCGCAGCGCCTCCGCGACGGGGCTCTTGCCGCCAAGCTGCTGGATACCGCGGCGGTGCTGGAAATATACGACGAAATCTGCGGGAACCGCTGCGACAGCGCGGACATATACGCGCTTGCAGCCGAGCGGGCAGACCAGTCGGAACTGCTGCGCGGCGCGGCGGTGTTCATCGACGGGCTGGACAGCGGAACGCCGGCGGCGCTGCACCTGCTGGCGCGGGTGGCGGCGCTCGCGGACGAAACGACGGCGGCGTTCCGCGGCGACGACAGCGACCCCGAACTGTTCGCGCCGGAAGAGAAGCTGGCCCGGCAGTTCATCGACGCGGTCAAAAGCGCCGGGCAGAGCGTGACGGTGCTGCACAGTCCCGGCTTGCCCGACCGGTACCGGCACGAGGCGCTGCGTTTTCTGGAGGCCAACCTTTACCGCTACCCTTACACGCCGTACGACGACCCGACGGACGGGCTTTACCTGATCGAGGCGGAGACGGCGCAGCAGGAGGTGGAGAGCGTCGCCGCCGCGATACTCGCCGCGGTGTCGCAGCTGGGCTGGCGCTTTTCCGACATCGCGGTGGTAGGCGGCAATCTCGAGGCGTATCTGCCCCTCATCAAATCGGTGTTCGCCCAGTCCGGAATTCCCTTCTTCGTGGACGAGCGCCGCACGCTGGCGGACAACGCCTTTTTTGACTTTCTGGACAGCGCTCTGGCCGCAGCGGCGGGCGACGCAGCAGCCATCCCTCGCTACTCCTTCAGCGACTACGCCCCCATCAGCGGTGAGCAGCGCACGGTGCTGAAAAACTATACCGAAAAATACGCCTTAAAAGGCTGGCACTTCCAGTCGGCTTTCTGGCGCGGCGACGCGGAAGAAGCGGAGGCAGCGCGCCGGAAGGTGATGCGGCCGCTGGACGCGCTGGCGCAGGGCATCCGGCAGGGCGGAGCCGCGCAACAGGCGGAGGCGATACGGCGTTTCCTGATGGCCTGCGGTGCTCAGGAGAAGCTGGAAGCGCTGTGCGCGGATATCGACCGGCCGGAAATACGGGGCGAGTCCGTTTACTTCCGGCAGGTGTACGACAAGACGCTGGACGTACTCGCCAGCGTGGCGCGCGTTATGGGCAGCGCGCCGCTCAGCCCCGACGACCTGCGCGCGCTCATCCGCACGGGCTGTGAAAACACCCGCATCGCGGTGATACCGCCCACCACCGACGAAGTCAAGCTGTTCGACATATCGGTGGCGCGGCTGCCCGGCGTGCGGGCGCTGTTTGCCATGGGCCTTATCGACGGGACCTGGCCCGCGCGGGACGACGGCCCCAGCATACTTTCAGGCGCGGAGCGCGAGATGCTGCTGGACGTCGGGCTGGACGTGAGCGTATACGACCTGGCTGTGGAAAAGCTGAAGACCTATACCGCCCTGGCCAAGCCCAAAGAGCGGCTGGTGCTGAGCTGGAACAAGGCGATGGGCTCGCCCTCGGTGCTGGTCGACCGCCTGAAGCAGCTGTTCCCGGCTCTTAAGCAAGGCAGCGCGCCGCCCATGCTGCTCCCGCTTTCCGGCATGGAGCCCGCGCTGCTGGGCGGCATTGCGGTCGCGCTGCGCGGGCGCAAACCGTCCGAAGAGCTGCCCGCGCTGGTGGGCTGCCTTTTAGAACAGCCGGGCTGGCGCGAGCGGGCGGAATCCATACTGCTGCGCGACAACGCGGCAGCGCCCGTCAGCACTGAGGACGCTCAGACGCTGTACGGCGGCATCCGGTGCAGCGCCACGCGCATCGAAAACTATTACCGCTGCCCGTACCGGCATTTCCTGGACAACGGCCTGCGGCCGCAGGTGCTGCGGGACTACACCTGCGACCGCATCGACATCGGCTCCTACCTTCACCTCGCGCTGGATTTGTTCGCCCGGGCGCTGATCGCGGACGGAGCAGCGATACAGGACCTGACCGTAGAGGAAACGGTCCGGCGCATGGAAGCGGCGGCGGAGCAGGCGGCGGAGCAGCACGACGACGGCAAGCTGAAGGAAGACGCGCGCTTTTCTGTGCAGTACGCGCTGCTGCGCCGGGACCTTATTGACACGGCGCTGCGCATCCGGACGCATTTTCAGAACACGGATGCGCGGCTACTAAAAAGCGAGCAGGCGTTTTCCATCACGCTGTCCACAGCGTTCGGCGATATCGAACTTGTGGGCAAGATCGACCGCATCGACGCGGTGGACGGATATTTCCGCGTGGTAGACTACAAATCATCGGACACCAAATTCAAACTGAACGATCTGGCGGCTGGCACGGCGCTGCAGCTGCCCGTCTACATCGAAGCGGCCCGACAGATGCTCCAGGACACCGGCATGAGGCCCGCAGGCGGGTACTATATGAAGATCGGCGCCAGTTACGGCGAAGACGAGAAAAAAACGCTGAAAAACGGGCGGATGCAGGGCATCTCGCTGAAAGATTTGTCGGTGCTGAGCCGGTTCAGCGATACGCTGTCCGACAGCGCCTTCGCGGCCATCGACCAGCGCACAACCTCCAAGGGAAACCTGTACAGCAACGCCAGGCTCTTCACTGAGGAGGAACTGGATGAGCTGCTGGATTACACGCAGCGCCTGGTCTGCGAAGCCGCGGAACGCATTTACAGCGGCGACAACAGCATCTGCCCAGTCAACGGCGTATGCGGCTACTGCGACTACAAGAGCGTGTGCCGCATGAACACGCTGTACGCGGGCAATGCGCTACGCCGCCGCGTTTTATCAGGGAGCAGCTTAATGGCGGCGCAAACGGGGAGGCGGAAGAATGAGCAAAAAGGAATGGAATAAGCAGCAGCTCAGCGCGATCGACATGCAGGGGCAAAGCGTGGTGGTATCCGCGGCGGCGGGCAGCGGCAAAACCAGCGTGCTGGCCGAGCGCGTGCTGCGGCTTATCGAGATAGGCGAAGATCTCTCCCGCATGCTCGTGGTCACATTCACCAACCTGGCTGCAGGCGAAATGCGCAGCCGAATCCACCAGCGGCTGCAGGAAGCCGGCAAAAAGGACGCCCGGCTGGCGGCGCAAGCGGAGAAATGCGCGTTTGCGGACATCTCCACGCTGCATTCGTTCTGCGGCCGGCTGATTCGCGACAACTTCGCCCAGGCGGGCGTGTCCCCCACGTTCGCCATCGCGGACGCAGCGGAGGTGGCCAAGCTGCAGCAAACTGCGCTGGACAAGGTTATCGAGGAGGCGCTGGCGGATAGCGCCCGGCGGCATGTCGTACTGAAATACGCGAACCGCGGCGACATGGAAAGCCTAAAATCCATCGTGAAGAAAATCTACAACCGCGCCATCAGCCTGAAAGATCCGGCAGGCTGGCTGGCGCAATCACGCGCGCATTTCGACGGCGCGGCGTTCGTAAACGTGCTGTTTGAAGAATACAAAAGCATGGTCAGGCATGCCGCGCAGCAAGCGGCGGTCTGCATCAGCCAGCGCACCAATCTGTGGAGCCAGCACGGCTTTGAAGCGGAAGCCATGCGCAGCGAGGCGGAGCTCCACGCGCTGATGAAAGCTGCCCAAACGATTACGGTCCATGAGGCTTATCTGCCCGAGATATCCGTTATCAAGTCAGACGCCAAAGGTGCGCCCAACAGAGGCAGCAAAAAACACACGACCAGCGCCAACAAATGCCTCGAAGATCTGCGCCGCTGGGAGGGCGATTTTGCCGCCAAGGTGGCCGAAGAACTCCGTCAGACGGCGGAAGACGGGCGCTTGTTCATCGACCTGACGGAAGCTTTTATGCACCGCTACGCCAAGCTAAAACGGGCCAAGAACCTGCTGGACCACGACGACACCATGCACTTTGCCATCAAGGTGCTGGGCTGCCCCGAGATCGCGGCGCGCTATCAGGACAAATACACGCACGTGTTCGTGGACGAATACCAGGACATCAACGAGGCGCAGCATACCATCATCTCGGCGCTGTGCAGGGGCAACAACGATTTTCTCGTGGGCGACGTCAAGCAGTGCATCTACATGTTCCGCGAATCCAACCCGGAGCTGCTGCTGCGCCGCTGCCGCGAGCTCTCCGGCTCCGGCCTTATCGAGATGAACACCAACTACCGCAGCATCCCGCCCGTCATCGACTTCATCAACGACGTGATGGAAAACATGATGACGCAGCAGGCGGGCGGCGTGTGCTATACCGGCGGGCAGCGGCTGGCCGCGGGCCTGTCGCGTGAGGAGGCAGACAGCGGCAAGGCTGTGGATATCATTCTGGCCGACCGCGAGAGCGAAGACGGCGAAGACACGCTTGACAGCATCGAGGCGGAAGCCGCCCAGCTGGCCAGCCTGATTCATGAGCTGGTGGAGGAAGGGTTCGCCTGGGGCGACATCGCGGTGCTTCGGCCCGAGCTCACAACCACGGGGCCGCAGCTGGCGCAGGCGCTGCGCAACCGGTGCATACCCGTGGTGGGCGCCTCGGCGGGCGACACGGAGTTCTCCGAGCTTGCGGTGTTCGTCAACCTGCTGCGCGTGATCGACAACCCCACGGACGTGCCGCTGCTCAGCGTGCTGCGGTATCCGCATTACGGGCTTGATGAACGGGATTTCGCGCGCATCCGCATCGCAGCAGGGAAAGACGTCCCGTTCGTGCAAGCGGCTCTGGCCTACGGCCGGGACGACGAAACGGGCCGCCGGCTTAAACGCTTTTGGGAGCAGATTGCGCAGCTGCGCCGCATGGCAGCCTGCATGAAGCTGCCCGATTTCCTGATGCACGTCCGGCAGGAAGCGCAATTCCGGGAATACGCGCTCACGTCGCCGGGCAGCACTGCCGACGAAGCCATCGCCGCGTTCATCCAAAGCGTCGCGGCGGCAAACCCGCGCAGCCTTGCGGACGTGCTGGACATGGCGGAGCGGCTGCAACCGGAACGCGAGCAGCCGGATCCCAAAACGGCGGACGGCGTTTATCTCACCAGCATCCACAGCTCCAAGGGGCTGGAATTCCCCGCCGTCATACTGTGCGGCCTGCACAAACCGATCTACCAGAGCGACGCCAAAGGGCCGGTTCTGGTGGGCCGGGAGCTGGGCATCGGCCTGCACCTCATCGATGAAGAATCGCATATCAAAAGGCCCACGCTGCACAGCCTGGCGGTCACGCGCAGCATCAGGCACGAGAAGATATCCGAGATGATACGGCTGCTGTACGTGGGCATGACGCGCGCCAAAAAGCGGCTGATACTCTTGGGCGCAGGCAGCGAGCTGAAGGCCAAATGGCTGGAAGACCAGGCGGAAGGCTGGCAGATGGACGCCCACACCTATTTCGATTTGCTGATGCCTGCGATACGCATGAGCGGGCGGAATCTTATGGAAGTGGTGCGCATACTGCCGCCCCAAAATAGCGTCGCAGCGCCGGAAGGCAGCGCGCAGCGGCTGAAAGAGTTGCTGAACGCAGCCCAGGCCTGCCAGCCCGCTGCGGTATTCCAGCGCTACGCAAGAAGCGGCGATCTCGGCGTGCCCTCCAAGGTGAGCGTGTCGGCGCTCAAGCGGCAGCAGGAGCAGCAGGCGGCGTTCAGCCCGCAGCGGCCCCCGGCCGAGGACGACGGCATCACAGCGGCGGAGCGCGGCACGCTGATGCACCGCGTGCTGGAAATAATGGGGCTTAGCCAAAAAACCGAAGACGAGGTCGCGGCGGCAGTGGAGCAGCTGGCGGCGTCGCGCCGCATTGATTCGGATTTGGCCCGGCACGTGGACGCAGCGGCCATCGCCCGGTTCCTGCGAAGCGATCTTGCCACGAGGGCCCGGACGGCGCAAAAATGCCTGTTCGAACAGCCTTTCTGCCTGAACATGAGCGCGCGGGAGCTTGCGCTCGCGGATTCCGACGAAGCGGTTATCGTGCAGGGCGTTATCGACATGTGCTTTATCGAGGATGGCAAGTGGGTGGTCGTGGACTACAAGACGGATCGCGTAGACGCAGGCACGGCGGCGGAAGCGGCGCAAAAATACGCCGTGCAACTCAGCCTGTACGGCCGGGCGCTTGCGGACATCACGGGGCTGCCCGTGGCGGAAAAATGGATATATTACCTGTCAGCCGGGACGGCAGTCAGGCTGTAAAAGCCCGCCGCCGCCGCGCCGGGCTTTTACGGAAATGCGCCTTGTGATAGAATGAATATATCACTATTATTCAAGGGAGGGCGACGCTATGATCATCATGACGATTGAGAACCCGGGCAAGCCGTTTGAAGTGCTGGGGCTGGTGCGCGGCGCTATGGTGCAGAGCAAGCATATCGGCAAGGACATGATGGCCGGCTTCAAAACCATCGTGGGCGGCGAGCTCAAGGGCTATACCGAGATGATGGAGGAATCCCGCGAAATTGCGCTGCAGCGCATGGTCGAGCAGGCCGAGCTGCTGGGTGCGGACGCCATAGTCGGCATGCGCTATGCGTCCAGCTCGATCATGCAGGGAGCAGCCGAGGTCACAGCCTACGGCACAGCGGTCAAATATAAATAAGCGGCCCGCGCCGCCGGAAAGCAGGCGCTAACCGCATCGAACCATCAAACGCCGGCCCGCCTGTTTAACCAGGATAGGCAGGCTGATTTTGCTTTCAGTTAAAATTCAGGACAGGTTAGATAGCGCGGAGATCAGAACATCCTCCTTGAAAGGCTTGACGATAAAGCCCCTGGCGCCAGCCATCACCGCCTCGCGCACCATGCTCTCCTGCCCCATCGCCGAAATCATCACCACCTGGGCGGACGGCTGCAGGGCAAGTATCGCCTTTAAGCTCTCCAGCCCGTTCATCTCGGGCATTGTAATATCCATCGTCACGATATCAGGCGCCAGTTCCTGAAACTTATGCACCGCAACCTTACCGTTTTCCGCTTCGCCCACCACTTCATAGCCGTGTTTGCTCAGCATGTTTTTAATGGAAACCCGCATAAATGCCGCGTCATCCACAATCAAGACCCTTTTCATTCTTACCTCCCAAAAATGGTGATCTCTATCTTTGGCGACAGCCATTCGGAATATAGCGCATCCCAAAACGGCCCTGCCGGTCTTATGCAGGAACTGCTGCATTTTATATCGAATTTTTTCCGCATTTATTAACCTTTTCCAAAAAATTCGTCCCCATCTATTTAACCTTTTCCAAAAAATCCGATAGATAAGATATATGAACGATTGGCGGCCAGCCTGTTACGAGGCCGCAGTCAAGGCTGGGAGAAGCGATGAAAGTCGATAACATACAAGCCGTTCAGGAAATATTAAAACAACAGCAGATGCCTCAGCCATTCAGGCAGGGCGATTTCGTGATGTCCGAGGTCGTCAAGGTGCAGGACGGCACGGCGGTGCTGCGCACCGCGCAGGGAACGCTGCTGTTCGCGAACCTCACGGGCCATCTCAACCTGCTACCGGGGGATCGTGTGGAAACGGTTGTGGTAGAAGCGAGCCCAGGCCGCTTTGTGCTGCGCGTGCTGGATATCATCCGCAGCGACACGGCAGCGCCGGAGCCCAATCAAATCGAGACGCCCGCGCAGTTTTTTCAGCCGCAGACGCTGCACAGCGCCCTTACCATGCTGAAAATGAACACCAACCTTGTGCCCAAGGCGGCGGAGTTCATGGCGCGCAACGGCATCCCTGCCACGCCGGAGAATATCAGCACATTGGGCCAGCTGGCCGGGGAAGGGCCCCGCGTAGCGCAGTTGCTCACCCGGATGATAGCCGAACCCGTGCTGGTGATGACCCCTTCCGAAAACATGCCCGATCCCGGCATCGCTGCCATACTCACAGGCGTATCCATCGAGCCGGAGCAGGGCCGATACGACAGCCCCGGCGCCGCGCCGCAGGATACCGCCGCGCAAGCCCAGGCGGATGTGGCCGCCAAAACGCAGGCTCAAGCCGGCCCGCCCGCCGCAGGGCCGCACGCTTCCTTCGCGCCAACGCCGGGAAATACGGCCGCAGCGCCGCAAAACGCTGCAACATCCGTTCAGCCGGATATGCCCGCCGCAGCGCCGGGCACGTCCGGCGCGGCTTTGACGCCGCCGGCGGAAACCAACCCGGCCGCCTCCCCTGCCACAGCGCAGGCAAGCGCTGCCAATACGCCGCCCGACGCTTCAGCACAGGCCGCGGCTGCCGCCCCCCAGGCAGATACCACGATACAGAGCAACACGCCGCTTTTCCGCCCGGACAGCTCATCAGTGCCGGATGGCGTGAAAGCAAACCGTGCCATTGCATCATATTTAACGCTCCCTGAGAAAGCGAACAGCGGCGGGGAAGAACCCGCATCATTGCTCCAGCGGCTGGCGTCGCTGTTCGTGGACTTAAAGGACAGGGAAAACCTGCCCGCCCGGCTGCGCGGCGCTGTCCGCGAGCTTCCCGTGCAGGTAAAAGAGCTAAAGAATTCGCTGCTGTCTACCGATAGCAATGTCAGAAACGGCTGGGGGCAGCAGGCGGAGCAGCTGGACAGGCAGCTTTCCATGCTGGCGGACATCAAGCGGTTCCACTGCTACCATATACCGCTGACAACCGCCCAGGAAGCCCCATCCACAGCGGAGCTGTACGTCTACCGGCAGAAGCGCCGGAAAAAGGATCAGGCGCCGGACAGCTACGCAGTGCTGATCGGGCTGGACACGCAGCACATGGGGCGTGTGGAAGCGATGATCCGCGCCCGCGGCCGCAGCATAACGCTGGAGTTCCGGCTGGAGCAGGAATCTCTGGCTGGGGAGTTTGAGAAGGGCGCCAAAGCCCTGGCGCCGGCGATAGAGCAGGCCGGCTACTATCTGGGCAGCATCAGCGTTTGCCCGCTGGCCGCGAAGACAACGGTGCTCAACGCAGAAGACGTGCTCACGGAGGGGCACGCCGCCGACACCGGCGGGCTGGATATCCGGATATGAAAGACGATATCAATAGCAGGCAGGCGGCTGCGCTCAAATACGACCCGGAAACGGCGGACGCGCCATACGTGGTGGCGCTGGGCAAAGGCTACATCGCTGAGCGCATCATCGAATCCGCCCGCGAGGAAGGCATACAAATCGTGCGGGACGACAAGCTTTCGCACATGCTGCAAAAGCTGAGCGTGGGCGACGAAATCCCCGAAGAGCTGTACCAAGTGGTGGCCGAAGTGCTGGTGTTTGTCAGCAATATGGATGAAAAATACAGCCAGCGGTTTGGAGTCGCCAAAAACCGTTGATATATAAGTCGTGGTATTAACGGGAAACGAGGAGGAAACATGTCATCTACTAATTCGCTTGGTCCATTGCGGCTGTCAGGGCTGTTGTCCGGCATCGATACCGAAGCGGTCGTGCAGGCCATGCTGACAACTGAACAGTCCAGGGTGGATAAGCAGAAACAAACGACGATTAAGCTTGAGTGGAAGGCAAACGCGCTGAGAGAGATCAACACGCTGATCAAGAATTTCCGTTCAGAATACCTCAGCGTACTTAACCCTTCCTCCAATATGGTGTCGTCATCGACATACAACATATACTCTGCGACCCTTTTGACGCCCACTTCAGCGGTATCGGTCAGCGCGGGCTCTTCAGCCGTCGCCGGGAAGGTGACGATCAACAGCATCACGCAGCTGGCGACCTCCGCCAAAGTGTCCAGCGTAGACGTTTTTAAGGGCGAGTCGATCAACACCAGCACCCAGCTGGAGGATCTGGAGCTCGAAAATCAGCTGCTGTTTGACGAGGACGGCAACATATCGTTCTCCATCAACGGCAAGGAGTTCACCTTCTCCAAGGACGTTACGCTGTCCGAAATGATGAGCACCATCAACAGCTCCGACGCTGGCGTCAAAATGACTTACAGCAGCCTGACCAAAGGCTTTACCATCACAGCCAAGGCGACGGGCAGCTCCAGCCGCGTGGAGATCCAGAACATATCGGGCAACGCCTTTGCCGAGGAGAACGCCGCGTTCGGCATCGCCGCCACGCAAGAACCCGTGTACGGTCAGGACGCCATACTCACCATCGAGGGCAGGGATGTGGTCAGGTCAAGCAATACCTTCACCATCGACGGCATCACCTACACGCTCAACGACGAGTCATCGGCGCCGATATCCTTCAACGTCCTGCGGGATGTGGAGTCCACGGTGAACAAAATCACGGCGTTCATCGACGCGTACAACTCCCTCATCACCACGCTGCAGAACAAGATAGAGGAAAAAGTCTATCGCGATTATCTGCCGCTGACGGATGCGCAGAAGGAGGCAATGAAGGATAAGGAAATCGAGCTGTGGGAAGAAAAGGCTACAAGCGGCCTGCTCCGGAACGATGCGGCGATTTCTTCGCTGCTCTCCTCGTTGCGCAGCGCGTTTTACACCGTTGTGGAATCCGCCGGCATCTCCGCTGCGGAAATCGGCCTCACAACGGGCAGCTACGGAGACGGCGGCAAGATCACGGTGGATAAAGACAAGTTGCGCAAAGCGCTGGAAAGCAACCCGGATCAGGTCACAAACCTGTTCGTCGCCACCTCCAAGTCCGACGACAAAGCCCAGGCCAACAAAGAATCCGGGCTGATCGTCCGCATATCCAATGCGCTTCTCAATTATTCGTCGTCGGTGACGAGCAACACCCTGGTCAGCCTTGAGAAGAGGATCAGCGATTCGAAAGAATCTGAAGAAACACTCCTGGATCGGCTGGC
>JBMNOT010000255.1:0-2560 GCA_050943225.1 Christensenellales bacterium
GATGATATTGCCAAAAAAGCAATTCATGCAATCAAAAGAAAAAACGACAGGAGGTTTTAACGATGGCAAAAGTTAAGGTAGGAGTCGCGGGATACGGCGTAATCGGGCAGCGTCTGGCGGACGGAGTGGCGCGCCAGGGAGATATGGAACTTGTGGGTGTTGCAGATGTAGCTCCTACACTATCCGTACGGGCGCTCAAAGAGAAAGGCATGCCGTATAAGATGTTCAGCGTCGATCCGTCCAATAAGGCGATGGAAGAGGCGGGCATCCCGGTCTCTGGAAGCTTTGAGGAGCTGGTGCAGGAAGTCGACATCATGCTGGACAGCGCGCCGGGCGGCGTCGGTGCAAAGAACAAGGAGATTTATCAGAAATACAATAAGAAAGCCGTGTTCCAGGGCGGCGAGAAGAACAGCGTTGCGGACGTGTTCTTCCATGGCTACGCCAATTATGAGAAGGGGCTTGGCCAGAACTACCTCAAGCTGACGAGCTGCAACACCACCGGCTTGATTCGCGCCGTGGATATGCTGGATCGCGCAGTGGGCGTGGAGAAGGTGGCGATCACCATCATTCGCCGGGTGGCCGACCCGGGCGATTATCACCGCGGTTTGACCAACGCGCTGCAGGTGGAGAAGGCTCCGAGCCATCAGGCGGTTGACCTCATGACCATCATGCCGCATATTCCGTGCACAGGCATACTGGTGCATACGCCGGTGACGCACGGACATATCATCACGGTATGCGCAACGCCCAAGAAAAGCGTCTCCAAGGAGCAGATATGGGAGATGGCAAACGAGCATCCGAGAATCAAACCTGTCAGATTGGCAGATGGTTTCCTCGGCAACGCTTCGCTGTTCCGCTGGGCGCGCGATATGGGATATCCCAGAGGCGACATGTACGAGATAGCGCTGTGGGAAGAGAGCATTGTGAAGTCGGGAGAGGACATTATGTTCGCGATCAACATCCCGCAGGAGTCAGTGGTGATACCGGAGAGCATGGACGCTATCCGTGCCGCGATGAAGATGCAGCTGACCAGAGAAGAGGGAACGGCGGCGACGAATAAGTATCTGGGGTTAAAATAACATGAAGCACGGTATCCGCACAATTGACGATTTTGATTTAAACAGCAAGACGGTACTGCTGCGCGTGGATATCAACGAGCCTGTTGACAAAAAAAACAACAGTCTCAAAGATATTACGCGTATTGAGGGCTGCATTCCTACCATCCGGGAGCTTGCCGAAAAGCAGGCCAAGGTGGTGATACTGGCGCACCAGGGCAGCGATATAGAATATCAGAACTATTATGATCTGTCGCTGCATGCCGATGTGATCCGTGAACTGCTGAACAGGCCGGTGGAGTTTGTGCCGGATGTATGCGGGCCATATGCCGTGGAGCGGATCAAAGCCATGAAACCGGGCGATATAGTTCTCCTCGATAACGTCCGGTTCATGGCGGAGGAGATGACGCTTTTTGAGACCAAGCTGAATCTGACGCCGCAGCAGCAAGCGCAGACGCAGGTGGTTAAAAGGCTTGCGCCTCTGGCAGATTTGTACGTATGCGATGCGTTTGCTGCTACGCATCGGGCACAGCCGACGCTGGTGGGTTTTGAACAGGTGCTGCCGTCGGCGATGGGTCGTCTCTTCGAAAAGGAATACACGATTATCAGCGACATCCTGAAAAGCCCGGAGCGCCCCTGCATCTTTGTGCTGGGCGGTGCAAAGATTGAGGACGCATTTCTCATGATGGACAAGGTGCTGAAGGAAGAGACTGCGGACGCGGTGCTGACCGGCGGCCTTGTGGCTAATGTCGTGGCTGTAGCAAAGGACATTGATATCGGCAAGGCCTCGGAGGATTTCATTTACAAGAAAAACTTCGGGGACTGCATTGAAAGGGCGCGGGAGATTCTCGACGCTTACAGCGATAAAATTGTTGTACCGGAGGACTTTGCTTACGTAGAAGATGGAGTTCGCCACGAGGTGAGCGTAGGAGAGATTCCGCAGGACAAGCTGCTGATCGACATTGGGCACAAGACGATCGACCGGTATGTGAACATCATCCACCAGGCCGGAACGGTGTTCATGAACGGGCCGATGGGCGTGTTTGAGAAGGAGCTCTCCGATCTTGGTACGAAGGCCGTATGGGAAGCTGCGGCAAATACCAAAGGCTTTTCGGTAATCGGCGGAGGAGACAGTATAGCAGCAGCAAACTTGTTCGGCGTGAGCGAACGGCTGGGCTACGTCTGTACTGGTGGGGGTGCATTGGTACGCTTCCTTTCGGGTGAGGAGCTGCCGGTGGTCAAGGCGCTTAAGGATGCGGCAAAATAATTCACGCAACGTTAAACTAAGGATACACTGATTTAATCGGGCAAAACAGGGCGAACGTGGTAGAATAGAGAAAACGCATTGAGGCCACGCAAATGAAACAGCAAACCTTCACGGATATCGAATACTCAAATCGACGCAAGAAAACCAAACGGGACGAATTCCTTGGAATTATGAGCGAGATCATCCCTTGGGAGGAGTGGGTCGCACTCATAAAGCCTTATTACGATGACGGCAGGCG
>JBMNOT010000256.1:0-2555 GCA_050943225.1 Christensenellales bacterium
TTTATAGTATGCGACGGCATAGGCCGTAGCGCCCGAAACCGGGTTCCAGCTCAAGGTGACGCTGCCATGGCCGGGGGTTGCCTTGACAACCGGCCTGTTGGGGTCTTGAGGCGTGCCTTTCACATAGTCGGCGCTGCTAAAGCTGGACCACTTGCCGTCCGCATAGGACTGTACCAGGAAGATATACAGCTTACGGTTTGTCAGGCCGGTAGCTGTATAGGTGGTGCCCGCACAGTTATATGTCAGCGTCGTCCAGCCACCGCTGCTATTGAGATAGGCGATGGCGTATTTCGTGGCGCCAGATATTTTGTTCCAGCTTAAAGTGACGCTGCCGTCGCCCACCGCCGTCACCTTGGGAGCGGGCTTGGTCGGGCCGGTGGGAGTAGCGTACACGTAATCCGTGCTGTCGAATTTAGACCATTTGCCGTCCACCTTGGCCTGCACCAGGAAGGTGTATGTTTTGCCGGAAACCAGGTCGGTTATGGTATAGGTGGTATCCGTGCAGTCGTATGTCAGCGTTGTCCATTTGCCGCTGTTATTGAGATAGGCGATGGCGTAAGCGGTGGCGGCTGACACCCGTTCCCAGCTCAGTGTGACGCTGCCGTCGCCCACTGCCGTCACCTTGGGAGCGGGCTTGGTCGGGCCGGTAGGTGTGGCGGAAACGTAGTCAGTGCTGTCGTATTTGGACCACTTGCCGTCTACCTTGGCCTGTACCAGGAAGGTATAGGACCTGCCGGAAACAAGGTCGGTTACGGTATAGGAGGTATCCGTGCAGTCGTATGTCAGCGTGACCCAGCCGTTTTTATAGTATGCGACGGCATAGGCCGTGGCACCGGAAACCGGGTTCCAGCTCAAGGTGACGCTGCCTTTGCCGGGGGTTGCCTTGACAACCGGCCTGTTGGGGTCTTGAGGCGTAGCCTTTACAAAGTCGGCGCTGGTGTAGCTGGACCACCTGTCCTCCAGATAGGCCTGCACCAGGAAGGTATACTCCTTGCGGTTTATCAGCCCGGTAGCCGTATAGGAGGTATCCGTGCAGTTGTATGTCAGCGTTGTCCAGGCGCCGCTGTTATTGAGATAGGCGATGGCGTATTTCGTGGCGCCGGATATTTTGTTCCAGCTTAAAGTAACGCTGCCGTCGCCCACCGTCGTGACTTTGGGAGCAGGCTTGGTCGGGCCGGTAGGTGTGGCGGAAACGTAGTCAGTGCTGTCGAATTTGGACCACTTGCCGTCCACATAGGCCTGCACCAGAAAGGTATAGGACCTGCCGGAAACAAGGTCGGTTACGGTATAGGAGGTATCCGTGCAGTTGTATGTCAGCGTAACCCAGCCGTTGTTTTTCCAGTAAGCGATGGCGTATTTCGTGGCACCGGGAACCGGCTTCCAGCTCAAAGTGACACAGCCGTCGCCGGGGGTTGCCGTTACGGTCGGGGAGAACGTGACGGGGACGGAAATTGAACCCGTCACTGTGGTGATGATAGGATCGCCCTTGACTTTACCGGAACTGTCGAACTGCAATTCAGAGCATTTGCTTTCATCCTCTATCACTGAGATAATGCCCGCATCGCCCGGGTTCGCGTTGGATTTTACTCGTACGGTGACAGAGCCGGATACTGTACCGGTGGTATTTTTGGGGATGGTATCATAAAACAGGTTTTCGCCGCCCGAGACCTTTTCAAACGCGCCGCCCACGCTGATATTGGCGTTGGCTGCACAGGCGTTGTTGACATGCAGTGTGTAATTATATGTATAGGTCTTCCCGGGTCTGATAAGGCTGGGCCCGGAAAAAGTCACATATGCGTTCCCGGCCGCCAGCACCAGGGAGATACTTGATATCGAAACGAGGATAGCTACCGCTATCAATAGGATTATGAACTTTTTTTTCAAGGCGCTTTCCTCCTTAGTACATGCTTTTTCTCATATTAAGACATTCGCATCACTCAACCACAGCCGTATATTCTCCAACTGCATAATCAGGGCAGGCATCTTTGCTATAGGTTGTACCACAAGCTGTATTGCCCTGGATGTTTTGCCTTTTCATAAAGTCAGTTGTGAGGACCTAACACATGCTGCAGTAAAGAGTATATAAGGAATATATCCATTTATATTTTTGTGTTTAAGTAGTCATAAATTTATTCTATTATAAACAATTAGGCGCATTGTGTATACATTTTTGTAAAAATTAAGATTGAATATTTTTGCTTCGCTTTATTATCAATGTAATAGAATAGCCATTGGCCAATTGAATATCTTTAATTATTCATTCAGTTCTAACCGGCCCTGCCGCCTAAGCTGGCATTTTTCTTTCGAGGGGTTTTGACCTTGCATGTGGTTTTATTATGCTGTAGAATAAGCCGAAATAAGAGTATGGTCTGCTCCCGGGCGAGCGTTTGTACAGTACGGCTGGGGTAACGCCGGTTGCAGCGGCAAACAGTATAAATTATTCAGGCTATAAAGTTAAGTCAGCTGACCTGATCCCCAAAAACTTCGTCAATAGGAATGTTAGTCACAATATGATAAAATACAAAAAATAGGAGTGATTAACATGAAGAAGCGGT
>JBMNOT010000257.1:0-2540 GCA_050943225.1 Christensenellales bacterium
CACATCCTGCTGCATCGACGGCTTGCCCTCCGGGCTCAGCGTGCCGATCAGCCGCATCCAATCTTCAATGTCCTGCTCATCCAGCTGGATGCCTTCCTTTTCCGCAATCGCCATCACCTCACGCATCGCGGCTACCGTCATGTCGCGCAGGCGGCCCGGCTTTTGCAACGCGCCGTAGCCGCCGCCGTAAGCCGCCAGCACCTGATTTATGCCCACATTGAGCATTAATTTGTTCCACAGCCGCCGCGGCATATCGTCGGCCAGTATATAGGGCACACCCGTAGCCTCAAAAAACGCCGCAACGCTTTGGGCCTTCTGTGACGGCGGGCCGGACTGCATATCCCCGAACACCAGCCATCCTTTCTGCGTATATCTCACGCTCTGCCCCTCGCGGACGGCGTCCATGCCCTGCGCCACGCACGCCAGCACCTTGTCCGCCCCGAACCGCTCCGCCAGCATGGGCTCGCTCGCGATGCCGTTCAGCAGCGACAGCATCACGGTGTTTTCGCCGACAGCGCCCGCCATGGCATCCATCGCCGCGGTTAAACCCGGCTGCTTGACCGCAACCAGCACCAAATCCGCCGGCTCGGCCTGCTGCGGCGTCACGTAGTCAAACGCGCACGGTTCGCCGTTGCAGTACACGCCCCCTTCTTTGTACCTGTCAATCCGCTGCTGGTCCGCCACAATCTTCAGAGTGCCTGCAGGCAGGGCTTTGCTCAGCTGATGCCCGTACATTATGCCGAGCGCTCCCAGGCCCACAATGGCCACTGTCTTTATCTCCATGATGCCCTCCGTTGATTTTCGTCCGTCCGTTTTATCACTGTCATCGCTGCGCATCAACAGATGCACGCCGCGCCTGCCTGCGGCATCGGTACGCCGACGCCGCGCAGCTCAGGTATGTTTCACGTGCTTCTCACCCATACTATACCATATTCCCCGGTCATGCGCAGACGCTCAAGGGGAGTTTACTTACAAACGAAGGATGTGCTTTATGGCTATTTTTTTCTGGATCGTCTATGCAATTTACCTGTTGGTCCAAATGTTTATAGCGTACCGCTATATCCGCACCGACAACAGGCTATATTTCAAGTCCCTGCTGGTCTCCAACATCGTATTTGCGCTTTATGTTTTGGCGGACGAGGTGTTCGGTATCGGCGTGCCCTACCTCATCCGGTGCCTGGTCATCGTCGCGATGTTCCTGCACACATTTTTCGGCTACTTCAAAGACCTGTACACCCGTTCACAGATTTTTGACCGGTATCTGCATGTTTACGGCTGTTTCGTTTACGCGCTGTTTCTCTATTCGCTGTTCACGCATATATTCGGGGCCTCCGTCTCCCCCGCGCCGTTTGCCGCGCTGATGGTGGCTTTTACGGGCATGGCTGCGGGCGGGGTTTTCGAAATTATCGAGTATTTTATTGACAAGGGGATGCCTGTGAAAACACAGCGCAGCCTTAAAGATACCGACGTGGACCTCATATGCAACGCGATCGGCTCGGCGGCGGCCGGAATCGCAGCGTGGATTTTCATGCTGTAAGCCGGGTGGTTTGAACGCAGGCAGTCAGGCCGCAACAAAATGATGGCCGATGGACCCCGCATCTGATATACTGTCCTCAATGAGAATTTCTACCTGAAAGGGGAACATAACAATGGCAGTTGCTGAGAGAACGTTTGTCATGCTGAAGCCCGACTGCATTAAGCGGGGCCTGGTCGGCGAAGTGATTTCCCGGATCGAAAGAAAAGGTTACCGGATCGCGAACGCCAAAATAATGTGGCTGGATGAAGATTTGCTGCGGGTGCATTACGCCCATCTGGCAGACAAGCCCTTTTTCCCGGAGATACTCAGCTATATGATGTCCGGCCCGGTGCTGGCCATGATCGTGGAAGGCGAAAACGTGGTCGCCGGCGTGCGCATACTGATGGGCGCCACGAAATTCGAGGAAGCGGCCGCAGGCACTATCCGTGGCGACTACGCGATGAGCACGGGCGAAAACATCATCCACGGCAGCGACTCTCCGGAAAACGCCGAGGCGGAAATCAAGCGGTTTTTTGGATAGCATGTTCCGCAAAGCGGCAGACGTAAATCTGCCGCTTTTTGCATATGGACGCTTTTCAGGAGGCGTTCAGAATCCGGTGTAAACGGACAGTTCATCGTCCGCGCTGATACCGCTGATACGCCAGAAGCCGTTTTCCTCCCGCAACGCCAGCACTGCGCGGTACTTTCCGGCCGGGCCGGTAGACGTCTCTGTCTTAACGGATACCGTATAAACCCGGCGGTTTGGCGCGGGCTCCCGGACCTGCTCCACCGTATACCCGCTCACCCAGGGGCTGGACAGGCCTGTCACCCAGTTCGGCACGTTCTTCGCCAGGCTTTCCACATACTTCTCGCGCAGGCTGCCCGTCATCACGGCGTATTGCATCGCGGCACTGCGCTCCATCAGGCCGCGCGCCCACACGTCCACCGCCTGCTCGGGTCGGCACACGCCCACCTCGTCCATCGCGTCCATCAGCAGCTGCACTTTGATGGCGTCATCCTCCTC
>JBMNOT010000033.1:0-14316 GCA_050943225.1 Christensenellales bacterium
GCTGCTCAAGTACGGCATCATTGACCCGAGGCCGATGTTCTCGATGGCGGTGCCGCTGGCCGAGCTGGAGACGGCACTCAAGGAGATACGGGAGAAGAAGAACCTGGTGAAGGTGTTCGTGTGCCCCGAGCTCAAAGAGCGCGTGTACTTCTAAGCAAATGAGGCGGGGCGGTTTGGGAGAGGCCGCCCCCTTCTGGTTATTTTTTGGGAGATGAACAGGGCCGCGAGAATATAAGCAGGCGCTGGCTTTAGGGAAGGACACACGATGATACTGACGGTGACGCTGAACCCCGCGATGGATAGGCTTTTGTTTGTCGATGGGTTTCAGTTTAACGTAACGAACAGGATTTATCACCGGGAGAACTGCGTGGGCGGCAAGGGCACGCATGTGTCGGCCAATCTCGCATGTCTCGGGGAGCCCAGCATTGCGACGGGTATCGCAATGGGGCCGACCGGGCGGCAGGTGATAGAAAGCCTAGATGAATTTGGCGTACAATGCGATTTTGTCTATTCCGATGAAGGCGATTCGCGCACCAATTACGTGCTGCTGGACGGCAAAAACAGCACGCTGATATGTGAGCGGGGGCCTGAGGTGCCTGCAGAGGTGCTGGAAGCGTTCAGCAGAAAGTACGATTCATTACTCAGCCGGGTTCAATACGTCGTGATATCGGGCGACGCTTCCAACTTCGCGTTTCGCGAGGACTTCTCACTGCAGGACAGTATGCTGGATACGGCCCGCCAGAGGGGCGTGCGCGTCGTGCTGGACAGCGCGGGTGCGTCGCTGGCTTCCGGCGTCAAAAGAAAGCCATACATGATTAAGCCCAATGCCGAGGAGCTGGCTGAACTGACCGGTATGCCGACGGATACCGACGAGCAGATACTGGCGGCAATGGCCAGTCTCGACGAATACGGCATTGAGATCATTGCGGTGTCGATGGGAAGCCGCGGCAGCATTGTCAAATACGGTGATGAATACTACCGTGCGGGCATCGCAAAAGTGGAAGCGCAAAACACGGTGGGGTGCGGGGATGCTTATTTAAGCGGTCTTTTGTACGCCATCAAACACGACTATCCGGCCTTGCCTGCGCTGGCACTGGCGGCGGCCTGTGGCGGCGCGGCAGCGATGAGCCCGTTGTCTGTGGGTTTCGATAAGCAAGCCGCGATGTTGTTAAAGGACAGAATTGAAATAACGAAATTGGAGAGATAAACAGTGCAATATATGGCAGAGCGCAGGAAACTCCTGCAGATTGCAAGTGATCTTTGGGAACGCCGACTAACTAACGCGGCGGGCGGCAACCTGGCGGTGCGCGTAGACGACAACCGCATACTGCTTTCTCCGTCTATGATGAGCGAACACAAGCATTGCCGTCTCGATATTGAAGAACCTCTTCTGATCGACTACGATTGCAACATACTGGAAGGCACAGGCAAAATGTCCCGCGAGGGACGGATGCATGCCCTGATTCTGAAAAATATACCCGAAGTGGGTGGCGTGATACATGCGCATCCGTTTTATACGATGGTGTTTGTCGCGGCTTGCAAGCCGATATCGCAGGTGACGGAAGCCACGCTGAAGATGGGCGAGACCGGCCTGATACACCAAGCTAAGGCTTACAGCGAAGAGCTGGCGGAAAACGTATATCAGTATTTCATGCCCCGGCGCGAGCAGCTCAAAAAGACCGGACTGTGCGTTTTGCTGCCGTATCATGGCACGGTGGCTGTGGGCAAGACCATTGAGCAGGCATTTTCTGCGGTGGAACGCGTGGAATGCGACGCGGTTTGTAATCTGCTGGGGAAACTGATCTGACATGAGCAACAATGTGATTGTCTGTGATATCGGGGCATCCGGTGCGAGAGTGTTCAAAGCGGCCTTAAGCAGCGGAAAGCTCTCGCTTGATGAGCTGCACCGTTTTTCCAATAAACCGATTATCGTGGGCAGCAGTTTGTACTGGGATATTTTTGCGTTGTACGAAGGGTTAAAGCGCGGCATCGCGGCAGGCGGACGGGAAGCGGTGTCTATCGGCATCGACGCGTTCAGCAACGATTTTCTGCTGGTGGACCGCACCGGCGCGATTTCGGAGCCGCCGCATACCTATCGCGATGCAAGAACGGTGGGGATGCTGGAGGAGATGGACAAAATCATCTCCCGCAAGGAGCTTTATTACCGCACCGGCTTGCAGTTCAACCGCATGAACTCACTGTATCAATGGCTTTCGCTGGCAAAGAAACGTCCATGGACGCTGGAGACAGCGGACAGTTTGCTTTTTGTGCCCGACGCGCTGGTCTATTTCCTGACGGGTGAGAAGGTGACCGAGTATACGCTTGCCAGCGTTTCCCAGGGGTATAACCCGACGGAGCGCGGCTGGGACCTGCCGCTGCTGGAGAGCATCGGATTCCCCACGCGGCTGCTGCAGCGCATTGTGCAGCCCGGCGACAGGGTGGGCCTTTTAACCCGCAAGGTCGGCGCGGAGCTTTCCGTCGGTCAGCTGCCGGTTATCGCTGTGGGCGAGCACGACACCGCATCTGCGGTGGCGGCGGTACCCAGCCGGGAGCCGCGGTTTGCCTACATCAGCAGCGGTACCTGGTCCATCGTTGGCACGGAGATTGGCGGCCCTCTCATCAACGAGCGCAGCTACCGGCACGGGCTGGCCAACGAAGGCGGCGTGGGCAGCCGGATTCGCCTGCTGAAAAACGTGATGGGCCTTTGGATACTGCAGGAGTGCCGCCGGTACTGGCAGGAGCGCGGAAGCGCCTATGAGTATTCGGAGCTGGTGCGGCTGGCAACCGAATCCGATTGGGAGTCGGGGCTGTTTGACCCGGATGACGAGCTGTTCTATCAGCCCGGGCCGATGCCGGAGCTGATCGCTTCGTACCTTGAATCGCGCGGCAAAAAAGCGCCTCGTGAAGTGGGCGACGTGGTGCGCTGCGTGCTGCTTAGTCTCGCCTGCAAATACCGCTATGTGCTGGAGTGCATCGAGTACGCCTGCGGCTATGAGCTGCCGGCGGTGCATATCGTGGGCGGAGGTTCGTCCAATACGCTGCTGAACCAGCTGACCGCCAATATCACCGGCAAGCCGGTGTACGCCGGCCCGTCTGAAGCGACGGCGCTGGGCAACGCCATGGTGCAGTTTATCGCGCTGGGAGAGTTCGCTTCGCTGGACGAAGCGCGCAGCGCGGTGATCGAATCCGTGGATCTGTCGGAGTTCCTGCCCGACAGGGCGGACAAATGGAATGACATGTATCATACGTACAGGGATGAAATGAAGCTTTTGGTCGTGGAATAATACACCATCTCTTTTTATCCTTGCCGTATATATAAATGAAGAAGGAGGCTTCCCATGAAAGTAAGATTGTTGCCGCTGTATTTTACCGAGCGGAACGAGCGCGAAACAACTGAATACAGCGAGCAGATGGAAAGGCTGCGCGAGTATTACGGCGACGTAGCGGAATTCCTGCCGGAGCAGCCGGTGGGCTCGCCGGTGCCCCAGGAGGCGGACGCGATTGTTTTCCCGCAGATGATATTCGCGGCTTTCCGGCACGACGACGAGCTGAAATCGATTCAGTTGCCCATGGTGGTGCTGACTTCGCGATTCGGCACGGTGGAAATGTGGGACTGGGAGATCGTCACCTACCTGCGCGATTTAGGGCTGACGGTATTTTCGCCATACAACATCGAGATGGGCAAAACGATACTGCGGGCATTGGGCGTCAAGCGCAGCCTGAAGGAAGGCGCGAAGTTCCTGGTGTTTCAGGACAGCCCCGGCGAGGGCATGCAGGCCAACATATTCAAGCGCTTCTATTGGTGGGAGAAGCAGAGCACGCAGTCCATGGAGGAGACGTTTGGCTGCCAGCTGATCTACCGCAGCTGGAAGGAACTGAGCGAAAGCGCGCGCAATGTCTCCGACGACGAGGCGCGCAAGGTGAGCGCGGACTGGAACATCCAACAGGAAGGCGTGTCCGAACCCTGCTTCCTGAAAGCGGTGAAGATCTATATCGCGGTCAAGCGCGTGATCGACGAGATCGGCGACGTGGCAGGCGTGGGCGCCAACTGCCTCAACGAATCGTTCTACTGTGACACTACCCCCTGCCTCGCGTGGAACATGCTGTTTGAGCGCGACAACATTATATTCGCCTGCGAGGGCGATACGTTGACGCTGCTGTCCACGTACATACTGTACAGGTCGATGGAAAAGCCGGTGATGATGACCAACCTGTACCCCTTCCTGGTGGGCATGGCGGCGCTGGCGCACGAGAAAATCGACAAGTTCCCGGATATCGAAGATCCGGACAACCACGCGCTGGGTGTGCACTGCGGCTACTTCGGGCTGACCGCAAGGCCGTTCTGCAGCAAGTGGACGCTTAAGCCCAAGGTGCTCGCCATCGTCAACGACGACGCCATCATGGTGGACTGCGAGCTGCCCAAAGGCCCGGTGACGCTGGCCAAAATCTATCCCGGCTTCAAAAAGCTCAGCATCATTAAGGCTGAGATTGAGGACTACGTCCAGTATCCGGGCTCCGATTGCCGGAACGGCGCGCTGATCCGCTATGCGGATGGCCACAAGGTGATGGACGAGCTGTGTTCGCACCATTCGCTGATCATATCGGGCGACGTGGCGCCCCAGCTCAGACAGGTGGCTCGCGTTTTCGGATGGCAAACGGTTGAGCTGTAAATCGGCGGCATCAAGCGCAGCCAGGCTGATCCAAAGTTTAACCGGTGACTTTTCTACCTGGTAACATAGCAGTCAGTCTAAGAGCACCGGAAACCGGTGCTCTTTTTCCCGGCTGCCGCGACTAATTATATCTGCTGAGCTGCCGGAGCTGAGATGTCCGTTATTATTGTTGATTACTATTATTGCGGCAAAAACAATATCGTTTATTATCGATAATTGTTATTCACTTTCGTATTGACGTTTTACCTTAATTTTGGTATAGTCAAATTATTAAATTATAAAATTATAATAAACGTCTGATGATTTTTCTGCCGGATTATAAGACATAATAATTGGACAATCCATCGGCCCGGCGTTGGGCAAGCCAGAAATAAGCACATAATAATATAAAACGAATGGAGGAGATACAATGAAAATCGGAATTGACAGCTACTGCTATCACAGGTTGTTCGGAGAAGTGTACGACTTCCAGGAAAAGCCGGAAAAGCTGAAAACAGTGGATGATTTTCTGGATCTGGCCAAGAGGCTGGATGTGGATGGCGTATCGCTGGAGACGTGCTTCCTGCCCAGCCTGGACGATGCCTATCTGAAAGATCTGGGCGATAAGCTCAAAGATTATGGCTTTGACACGGTGTTTGCCTGGGGTCACCCCAATGGGCTGGAGCGGGGCCTCAATCCTGAGGCGTTTGAGGAAATGAAGAGCCTCATCCCCAAAACGCGCCTTTTGGGCACCGATGTGATGCGCATCACGGGTTCGGCGTTTGACTGGCGGCATGAGAACCACCGCGAACATATCGCTCGCCTGGTGCCCATGTACAAGGAAGCTGTCAAGATTGCCGAGGATCACGGCGTGCGCCTTGCCGCGGAAAACCACATCGACTATACGGCGGACGAGATGCTGGAAATGATAGAAGCGGTTGATTCGCCCAACTTCGGCATCAACTTTGATACCGGCAACTTCCTGCGCCTGCTGGACGACCCCATCGCGGGCATGGAGAAGCTGGCTCCTTACGTGTTCTCCACCCACATTAAAGACTTGGTGATGCATCCCACTGCAAGACCCACCGACTGGTACTTCTTCTGCGGCGTGCCGGTAGGCTTTGGCCTAATCGACAACTTCAAGCTTGCGGAACTGCTCCACAAGGCTGGCTACAAGGGCTTCCTGGCGGTGGAAATCGACGCGCCCCATCCGCAGTGGCTGAACATGGAGGATGAGGCTATCGCGGTGAGCGTGCACAATCTGAAGAAGATCGCAGCAGCGTTCAAATAAACGATACGGGAGGTTGCCATGGCGAAAAAGACGTTAAACGTGGCCATGATCGGCGGCGGCTTTATGGGCAAAGCCCATAGCAACGCCTGGATCAAGGTTAACAAGTTCTTTGATACGGATTTTGACATTAACCTCAAGGTGATCGTGGGCAATAAAACGCCGCTGGAAGCGTTTGCTGCCCGGTGGGGCTATGACGAAGTCAGCTATAACTGGCGGGAAGTCATAAGACGCCCGGATATCGATATCGTGGATATCGGTACGCCCACGTGGGAACACATGGAGATGGCAGTGGCTGCGGCTGAGGCCGGCAAGCACATCGTTTGTGAAAAGCCGTGTGCGCTGTCGTATCAGCAGTGCCTGAAGATGGCGGAGGCTGCCAAGAAGGCTGGCGTTGTGACTTACCTCAACCACAACTATCGCCGCGTGCCGGCTGTGGCCTATGCCAAACAGCTGGTAGAGGAAGGCCGGCTGGGTACGATTTATCACTGGCGCGGCGCGTATCTGCAGGACTGGATTATGGATCCTGAGTTCCCGCTGACCTGGCATCTGCAGAGTAAATATGCCGGCGGCGGCCCGGTGTTTGACCTGTCCAGCCATGCCTACGACCTGGCGCGGTATCTCATCGGCGACGCGAAAGCGGTGACTGCGGTCAACAAGACGTTTATTACGGAGCGGCCGCTTCCCGGTGTCGGCGCTGCCACGTTCTCTGCCGGTTCAAAGACGGAGAACGCTCCGAAAGCGCCCGTGGACGTGGAAGACGCGTCCTTTGCAGTGGTGGAATTTGAAAACGGCGCGCTGGGCAGCATTGAGAGCACTCGTTTTGCCATAGGCTGCAAGAACTACAACGACTTCGAAGTGTACGGCTCCAAGGGCGCGATCCGCTTCAATTTCGAGAGCATGAACGAGCTGTGGTTCCTCGACGCCACGCAGCCTCAGGCGGAGCAGGGCTTCAGGCGCATTCTTTGTACTGAAGGCGTGCATCCGTATGTGTCTGCATGGTGGCCGGGCGGCCATATCATCGGGTATGAGCACACCTTTGTCAACGCCTTCTATGATTTCCTGCAGGCGATTGCGGGCAAGGGAGCGCCGATCAAGCCGGACTTTGAAGACGGTGCGGCAATTATCCGTTTCGTCGAGGCGGTTCAACTCTCCAGCAAGGAACAAAGGCGTGTGCTGATCGAGGAGATCAAATAACACTGTCGTCTTTGAAAGCCCCGCTGCACTTCATGCGGCGGGGCTGAATTTTTGCCTGAAGAAGCCGCAAATGCGTTTGCCATGACTGTTGGCAGAAGAATTATTTACCGTGACGAAAAATATTGATAAAATATATTGGCACGATTGAATTCTTATGATATAATCTCTATTTGTCAGCGGCTTAACTATGTAGTTTATCCGTTGTCGATGCCAATGTAGCTCAGTAGGCAGAGCGGCTCACTCGTAATGAGCAGGTCAACGGTTCGAGCCCGTTCATTGGCTCCACTACAATCATCCCAAGAGTATACCTCTTTGGGATGATTTTATGGGATTTCCCGAAAGGCGCAGGCCTTTTGGGGTGAATATCGGGGTGTAGCGCAGTTTGGTAGCGCGTTTGGTTCGGGACTAAAAGGTCGCAGGTTCAAATCCTGTCACCCCGACCACGAGAACCCGCTCATAGAGCGGGTTTTTTCTATTCTCGCACTTTTTGTTGGCAGATTTGTTGGCAAAATTTTTTCCGTGTTTTTGCTTTTTCCCCTCTGGCATTGCATTACTTAAAAAACCTGTTTTTTAAGGAGATGCGTAATGGCTATTTATTGTAGAAAAAATAAAAAAGGTGAAAATAGATACACTGTCGTTCCTGAATACAGTGGGCCCAATGGAAAACGGATAAGGAAAGGTTGTAAGACCTTTGCGTCAGAAAAGGAGGCCAAGAAATATGAGACAGAAATGAAATACAAGATGCAAAACAACCTCATTTCTGCCCCATCAAATGTTTCTTTTGAGCAAATGGCAGACATTTGGCTTGAAGCAATCAAAGTAAATGTTGCACCTTCAACTTTTGATGGCTATAAACGAATTGTCGTTAAGTATCTTATCCCGTTTATGGGCAAAATGAAAATACAAGCCACTAAGCGTCCATTTCTAAAAAAATACTTTGCCTCTTTGGCGGAAAACGAACAAATTCGAGCCAGACGTACGTTTGAACAGCATCGGACCGTGTTAATTGGGATTTTTTCCGAAGCTATTGATAACGGATTTATAATGATAAATCCTGCTATTGGCTTGAAAATTCCCAAAGCTGCAAAGAAAGCGCCTCCGATGATGTTATACGAACGTAAAGTCCTTATTGACTTTATAAATGCAATTGATGGACATCCGATGTTACCTATGGTTATCCTGTGCCTATACTATGGTTTACGGCGTGGAGAAGCCTGCGGGCTCAGATGGGAGGATATAGACTGGGATAAAGGTGTAATATCAATTAATCGACAACGAATACCAGTTAACGGTAAGGTTATCGAGGTAGACCTTAAAACTGATAACTCTGTCCGCCGCCTCTCATTAACCGAGAAAAGCAAACAAATACTAATGGCCGAATATGCGCGTCAACAAGAAAACAAGAAGAATCTTGGACCGGAATACAAGGATACTGGCTACATTATTGTACGTAATGATGGCCAACCATACCACCCCACATCGCGCAGCAACGCGATGCGAGATTTGTGGCTATCGAAGGGGTTTCCCCCGATGGTACTACATAATTTGCGGCATACCTTTGCACGCATTAATCACAAGGCCGGTATGGATGATTACGAGCTAATGAAAGCACTGGGACACGGTGAGCTTCGCACAACACACGAATATATTGAAAAGTTAGAAGAGGCAGAATATGTTGCCACGTCTCTGGTTGACAGTTGGCTGGAATAAAACTGCATCCATCTAATTCGGTTAATGCAACAGGGGTTTAGCTCTGTATTAAATGCAATCTCAAAAGCATGTCATGTATTTGCATTATAGTTTGGATATATTTAGCCCCTTAAGGCAGGTATCAGGACTAAATTAAGGATGTGGGTGTGAAATGAAAAACGTTGTTATTAACCTCCTATTTAAAAAAGAGTAGGGGGTTCTCTTTTTCATATATATAATCAATAATCTGTGACCTCGTACTATATGTAAAAGTATGGTATAATGCACTTCAGCAAAACTAAGTCTATTAGAGCATAGTAATATAAAGATGGTAGATTTCAAACGGAAATCTTGGATTTTAAAATCCAAGACCCCTTTATAGTACTCTCCGGAAAAAACCAAAATATCATCAAAAATCCAAGATTTAATCCATTTAGAGGCTGGAAAACCAAGTGTAGCCCCAAAAAGCCCCCCATTTTCCCCCAAAAAGCCCTGGTATAACCCAAAATGCTTGGTTCTGAGTCTGGATTTCAGCATTGGTAAAATGTTGGTTTTTAAAATCTAACATTTGCTCGGGACGGGATGCGGGCGAGAAGATTCGGACATGCATATGGATTCGGATTAGGAACCGATAATGAAGAAAGGAGATTACCTCGCGTTTTCGGTCAGCTTCAACGTATTCCTCTATAACCGGAGGTGGGGTTAGAACAACATGATATGTACACCGTAGAGCTACCAATATGCAAGCGTATTACATATCTTGTGCACCACGTAGTGCATATCAATATGTAAGCGTATTACATATCTTGGTGCACTACGTAGTACATATCCGTATGCACCCGTATAGCATACAAATATGCTCCCCGTATACCATATAGATATGCTCCCAGGGTGCATATCTTTATTATTGACTTCCCCAGTATTAAGGTATCAACTGATTTTTCGTCACATCAATATGAATCCTTCCCGCCTTAGCATCTTTCTGTTATTGTCCAAAGTTTATCTGGATATAAAAATATGTGGAGAGTATGGCATTGGCCGCGAATAATATATCAACCAAAAGGCTCAATTCGTAAATTTTGTGGTTAGTAACGTGTCCATCGAAGTTGCCCACTTATAACATTATGTAGCTTGGGTTCATCGGTAAGCAGTTCAAACAAGACGTATTTCCCATCGGGGGTTATAGCGATAGCACGTCCTTATTAAGGTCTAAGCCAATAAAAAGAACAACCGCGAGAAGTAGCACCCTTCCGGTTGTTCTTTCTGAACCGGGGGAGCGACAGCCGCGCAATGCGGCCGATGCGCCTCTTTATTTGCTATTATTGACCTCTTGTCTAATATTTTAGACATATTCCTCAATTGTCAACTCCGGCGCTAAATGCAGTCCTAAACTTCCAATACCAAGATGGCACGACCAGACGGTAATACTTACTCCGATGTTTTTCCAAGCAGCCAGTTACCACAATATTTACGAATTGAGCCAACCAGAAACTGAATCTGAAATGATATATGACTAATACCAAAGAAAGCTCCTCTTCCACATGCGTACAATATCCTCGTACAGAAAACTAAAATCAAAAGGTTAAAAAGATACAAACAGAATTAAAAAAGGAGTGAGCGCGGCCATAACCGTACCGGGCAGGGAGTATGGATGCTCCTTTCCTATTTTCAGACTCGAATCCATTTTCTAAGCCTTCTTCAATTCCTTCTTCGTCATCTCCTAATGCACGCTTATACCCACAAGAAGCCTATGTAAGGATATGGGCAGGGAGCAGACTTTCCGACGCTGTCGAGGGGGTTCGGGCCGGGAGCGCTCACTCGCATATTCAAGAAGGAAAGGAAGTTCGGCTCTTGCCGCATAGGGCGGAGAGCGGAAAATCCATATCAGCTCCCTATCCAATCTTCCTGTTCATATTCCCACACCAGCTTTTCATCTCTCCATCAATTCATTCATTTCAGTCTCTCCTTACCCACATTCCTTCAAATATCCTCAACCGGTTTTCATGTAGCAAAATGTGCAGGAAAGGAAAGCGCGGCCTTGGGCCGCGCGAGGAACATGGAGCTTCCCTTGCCACTTCTTTAAGAGTAAGTGGAATTGTAACGGAAGCTGGAAAGGGAGCGCGGCTTCAACCTCATCTGGTGATAGAATCAGACAGCAGCCGCATCAACCTGTTTCTGTCGTTAACGAGACGCATCAGTTTCAGCACCAACGCCTGCGCGTATGGTTCCAGCGCTTGCTTCTCTGTGCTTTTTGCATACGCTGCACAATGGGACATCACCGCTTTGGCAAGATGAACCAGCGCCTCCTCCGCCGTCTTCCCATGGCCATGGATTGGCAGACCTGCTATCGATAGTACATGACCTTCATGCAGTTGCGCGGAATGTACAGTCAGCAGGAGTCTATCAAGCATAGCGTCCCATAGCTGTGTAGATAACATCGCAACGCTTGTTGCCCCTACTGATTCGGGCTCAATAGTGATTACTTGCCCTTTTTCCGCAAGGCCGGCATATCTCTCCAGATGACGACTGGCATCATTGTACGAGACAGTCATCCATATATTTAACCTTCCTGAGGACGGGAAGCGAGCGGGGAGCCGGCACCATAAACAACGCCGGACCTTATTGTACAAACGACGTACAACGGGCATTCAGCAGCATCTCCTTTCGTATATACGAACCTTTAATCCGTCTAATCTGGATAAGCCGCACCGCTGTCGACTTCGGTGTGGCTGGGCGACTTTCTTACCCATCTTAATTTCTTATCGCAGTGTTTAGCATATCAGCCGTAAACTGCGTAAGGATTTTCCGAGACGGAATGATGGATATGGACGCCTTGTCATTGACTGCTGCAATCGGAAAGAGCGCGTGCGAATAAAGCCGGCAAACCAGGCCGGGGATAGCGCTCAGAATACGGTCACTCCCCATCAGGTCACAGGGAAATGGAGCGTCTTCTGACTCGTCGTACAATCCTACGGGGATGTTGACAAGGATGCACGTTTGCCCGTCGATTTTTACACCGAGTTTTTCGCCCCAGTTCGGACGCAGGCCGTAGGGCTGCTTTCTGGAGGCACGCTTTCTGATGTTTTCCTCGGTGTAATCATGGGACAAGAAACAGAAGGACCGGTCAGATGTGTTGTCATCCTTTGCAAGCCTCGCGACGTGGGAATGTATTGCGCCGCTCTTCTCTATGCCGCAAAGATAGAGCGGAATGCCTTGTTCCTTATAGTGCTGCATTAACGCGCGGCAGGCGTCTGTAAACCGATAGAAGCCTTGATAGAAGGCGAGCGGTCCATCCAGCATAAACAGCGTGTCCCCATAACTCTCCTGGCCCTTCTCCAACGCTTCACGAATCATCGTCATCATCAGGAGCGCCTCCGATATATGCATATATGCGTTAGCAATGACTTCGCCCGATTGCGACTTGATGAACACTTCCGGCAATCCGGTCGCGTCCGTCAGCAGGACCTCGTGTCCACAGGAAGAACAGCACTTTTTGATTCTCCCGGGCTTGAATCCATCGCACATTTCGCCGCAATGGGGACAGGAGAAGGATGGGGAGTGGGTTGGGGACCCGCTCCATTGCCGATGAAACAGCCACTGGAGTGTCGCAAAGAGCTTCCCTTCGTACTCCTTGTTCATGGCATCGTAAAGGGAGCGGCAGAATGTTTCAACCGCCGTCCGGCCTTCCGATACTATTCCGTCCAGAGGGATGACTGTTGTAATCACCTGAGCGTCCTTATCAAGCGCGTCGCGCAGCAGCCACGGATGCGGCTGACGCGCGTCCAGCATCCCGAGCTTTGCCATATCGATATTGAGGGCAGCGGTTTTAACATATCCAACCATGCCGTTATGTACCCGTACGACCGAGAACGAACCGTCCACAACGCAAATCCGTTTGAACGGAGTAGAGTCTTCCGTCGGTAGCGGTTCCCAGCAAAGAGCAGGCGGTGTTGACTCAGCGGCTATCTTACAGGCTGGATAGAAGCGACTGACCTGTTTGACTACCAGACGGTTACTGATAATCGAACGATGCCCCAATTTGGCCGCGCGTTCGGGCGGCCGTAAAGTACCCGCATAAGCCATACTCTTACCTATCCTTTCCCGGCGCCGTCACCTGCACCGGTACGGCGATGCGTCTGGAATGCGTAAGTACACGTAAATATCCTGGAGCCCATGTGCGAGAGATTGCACGCTCCAGGCCGGAGAATGCATTCTCCACCGAGGCGACGCAGCTGACCTCCGAAGCTGGCAGGTGTCCGAGAAAAAAGTTTTCGGTCTGCCGCAGCAACTCACGACAAATCGTGGATGGGCTCTGCGTGGAATATACTATCCCAATACCCAGTTTACCCGCCATCTTCATGATGTTCGCGTAAACATTCTTAATGTCGTCGTCCTTGAGCGGGAACAGCGTGTGAGCCTCCTCAAAATAGAGCTGGACGTAATCGTCGGTGCACTACGTTGAGCTTCATTCGGTGGTCATATACAGCCTGCGCGGCCTTCTCGGAGAAAAAATCTACCAACGTCGGATTGGCGTTGCTTAAGTCGAGGATTATTGTCTTTCGCTCGTCCAACGCTTTAAGCATGCTGCCGATAAAATCACCGGCGGCGGCACTATGGTAAGCTTTTGCGCTGGCCAGCATCGCAGGACCGGATCTGGTGCCGCTGGGAAACAGAAACTGCAATAGTGCCAACATATCCGGGTAGACGACGAGATTCCCAGAATCAGTCTCCAGCGCTTTATGAGCAGGATTGGACTTGCGGAAGTTATCGAGAGCCAAAAACTCGCGGGTCAGACTCGCCAGGCTGTCCGGGACGGGAGGGACTGTGCCGCTGTGCATCGCAGCGCGCAGTTTGGCGCTGAGCCCAGGGTCGAACCCGGAACCGCCCTCTCCAATACCGAGAGCGCAAAGCCTGCTCTAATTGGCCGCAAACCCGGCTTTGTAAAGGATACACCACAGCAGCAAGATTTTCCGCCTCATGCGCGTACGCTCGCCGGAGGGCGGCAAGGCCTTCATCCCGCTTATTGAGGAGAGCGCCACATTGAAAAGCCCCTCGGCGTAATGGCTCCGGCTGCTGTATACCGAGCTCAGAATGGAGCGGATTAAGGAAAGCGCAATGTCCGGCTGTTCGTAGAGATTTACCTTCATAATCTGTGACGGCGTTCCGGCCTTCGGGGTAATTGCGTATATAACACAATCCGACGGATGCATCTCGACGAGCGATACACCGTTGAACCCGACCGTGCCGTTGGCGTATTCATCTTGGACGTCAAAAATTAGCTGGGTATGCTTTCCTGCACACTCGCCCGCCTGTGTCCCATTGCATGTTGTTTTACCTTAACAACACCATAAGAAGGGTGGTCAACATGACCTGATCCCCAAAAACTTCGTCAGTAGGAATGTTAGTCACAACATGATAAAATACAAAAACTAGGAGTGATTAACATGAAGAAGCGTTTTACAGAGGAACAGATCATCAAGATTTTGAAAGAAC
>JBMNOT010000034.1:0-13853 GCA_050943225.1 Christensenellales bacterium
CCTCACAGCCTTTCTTGACAGAGGTCATGCGGAAATCGTTGCGCAACATATCCGTGAGCGACGCGCGCGCGTCCACCATGCAGGAGACGTCTTTTCCGTTCAGATTGAATTCCACCAGCCGGTATTGATCTTTCATCAGAGCTCACCTCCACAGCGTTTCACCGATTCGATCAGGGCTCTCTTGGCCAGCTCAACCGCAATGTGCTGGCGGAAAGCCTTGGCAGCACGCCAGGAATCGCGCGGCCTAATGTCGTTTATCACGGCGCTGCTGAAAGCCTCGACAGTTCCCATGGCAACAGGCTTGCCGTTCGCCTCGGCTTCAGCGGAAAGCGCGCGCATGGGCACCGGCCCTGCCACGCCGTAGGCGATGCGCACGCGCTCGAACGTGCGCTTATCCGGCGACAGGCGGACGTTGACAGAGCAGTTTAGCGTCGCGATATCCATCGCGTTGCGCATGGCGTATTTGATGTAACATCCCTGGGTGTTCTCATAGCTTTCCTTCGGAATGATGATGGCCGTCTGTATTTCGCCGGGGCGTATGTCTACCACGCCTGCCTTGATATAAAAATCCTTGATGGGAATGCGCCTTATGCCATCCGGCCCGGCCAGCTCGATGATCGCCTCATATGCGTGCAGCGTGGAAGCGGAATCCGCGGAGGTGACGCCATTGCAGGTATTGCCGCCAATGGTGGCGATGTTGCGTATCTGCGGGCCGCCCACGGTGTCCACCGCCTCGCCCAGTACATTCAGGTGTTTCTGTATGATCGGGTCGCGGGTGATGTGCGAGAAGCTGGTGAGCGAGCCGATGCGTATCGCTCCGTTTTCATCCAGGCTCACGCCGCGCAGCTCGTCGAGCGTGTAGATGGATATCAGCTCCACTCCGGCGCGCCTGCCCTCTCGTATCTGAACCAGCACGTCGGAACCGCCCGCGATGATATGCGCCTCCGGATGTTCGACGCGCAGGCGGATCGCATGCTCCAGGCTTTCCGCTTCGTAGAGTTCCTTGATATCATACATGGCTATTTCTCCTCCTCTCGCCAGGGGTCGTGAATGAGCCCTTCCTCGGTGAAACGCTGGAACAGCAGATGCGGATTCATCGGAAGCCGGTCGACTGCGACACCGGTCGCGTTCAGTATCGCATTGCGTATCGCGGGCGCCACGGGCGTGGCCGGCGGCTCGCCCAGCGCCTTGGTGCCAAACGGGCTGGTGGGCTCAGGATTTTCCACGAACAGCGCTTTCAGGTGCGGATGGTCCAAAGCAATGCACAGCTTATAGTCCAGCAGGTTGTTGTTGAGGGCCTTGCCTGTTTTGGGGTCGAACAGCAGCTGCTCGGAAAGCCCGAAACCGATACCCATCGACATACCGCCATGCACCTGCGCCTCCGCCAGCGCCGGGTTGATCAGCTTGCCGCAGTCATGCACGTTTACGATATTGGTGACCGTCGCTTTGCAGAGCGGAATGTCCACCTCCACCTCCGCGATGCAGCAGCCGAAGCTGTACGCGTTGCTGGTGATATGATAGCTGGACTCGGCGGTGATGTGGTCGCTTTTCTCAAGGCTGTATATCACCTCGGTTGCTAAATCTGCCAGCGACATCAGCACGCGCCCGTCCGTCTTGCGGACGATGTTGCTGTTCACGACGTCGAGGTTATCCACGGCCATGCGCGTCAGCTCACTCGCGTGTTTTAATATCTTCTCTTTGAGTATCTTCCCGGTCTGCGTAATGGAAAAGCTGCACATATAGGTCTGGCGCGAAGCATACGCACCCAGGCCGTAAGGTGTGATATCGGTATCCTGAGTGGACACCACATGCACCTCGCGGTAGTCTTTCAGGCCCACCACGTCCGCCGCCATCTGGGCAAACGCCGTATCCGCACCCTGGCCGATCTCCGTTTCGCCCACCTGCAGCTGGATGGTGCCGTCTTCGTTGAGTACCATGCGGCAGGATGAGTGCTCCAGCGAAATGGGCCATACTCCGGTGTTGTACCAGAAGCAGGATATGCCGATGCCCTTGCGTATCGGGCCGGTCTGGTTCCTGTACTCCTCGTATTTCCTCCGGTAATCCATGTACTCAACCGCCTTGTCGAGGCACTGGTTGAAGCTGTCGTAATAGTTCTCGTTTTTCGAGAAATTATCCCTGTAACCCTGCGGCATCAGGTTCTTGCGGCGGAATTCTTCGGGATCCATGCCCAGCGCCCGGCATACGTCGTCGGTATGGCTTTCCACCGCGAACATCGCCTGAGGTATGCCGTAGCCACGCATCGCCCCGGCGGCAGACTTGTTGGTGTAGATGGTGTAGGCGTCGCACTCCACATTGGGGCACGGATACATCTGGGGAAACGCGCCCATACCTTTCGCCACAATGGAATGGCCGTGGGACGCATAAGCCCCCTGGTCGGAAAACGCCTCCAGCTTGCGGGCGACATACGTGCCGTCCGGCCGCACCCAAGATACGATGTGTGAGCGTATGGAGTGGCGGACACGGTTGCTGACAAACGTGTCCTCGCGCGGCACGTCGATCTTGACCAGCCGTCCGCCCAGCTTCATTGAGACGAACGCCACCAGCGGCTCATACAGCGCATCCTGCTTGTTGCCGAAACCGCCGCCGATATATGGCTTGATGATGCGCACTTTGCCCCACGGAATGCCCAGCGCCTGCCCCACAATGCGCCTGATGATGTGCGGTATCTGCGTGGACGAAACCACAACGATGCGATCGCCCTCACCATAGGCGTACGCGATGAAATTCTCGATATGGCAGTGCTGCACAACCGGCGTTTCATACCATTTGTCCACGCAGATAAGGCCTGGCTCCTTGATGGCTTCCTCGTAATTGCCGATTCTGATGGACGTATGCTTGAGTATGTTGTTGGGATATTCCTCGTGAAGCTGCGGAGCGCCGTCCTTCATTGCTTCCAGCGGGTTCAGCACAAACGGAAGCTCTTCATATTCTACCTTAACGGCGCGGGCAGCCTGCGCGGCGGCCACTTCGTTCTCCGCCACCACCGCGGCAACGTCGTCCCCATAATAGCGCACATGGCGGTTGAGCAGCAGGCGATCCGCCACGTCCTGGTGGCCGGGATCGGTAGACCAGGGGTGACCCGCAGTGGGGAACTTGATATCCGGCACGTCAAAACAGGTGAATATCTTCACCACGCCGGGCATCTTCATCGCTTCGGTTACATCAATTGATTTCACATATCCATGAGCGATCGTGGAACGCACCACCGAAATCACAAGCGCGTTCTTGTCGCATAAATCATCTGTATATTTGGCGCGTCCGGTCACTTTGTCGAACGCGTCCACTCTTGGGACGCTTTTTCCTACCTGGCTCACAACACGTTCCCCCTTCATCACATTTTTCCCTTCAGTCCTAGTCAAAAAAACCCCGGGCTAAAAAAGATACGCTTTGAGACTTCAGGCCGACCGGCCCGGGTTGCCGGGCTGCGGCACGCCATCTCAACCTGTATCTCCTGTAGCCTGGGGCAATTTACGGTTGCCTGTAGAGACATCCACACCAATTAGTGGACTTATACAAGAGCTTAAAGCTGCCGTTAGAATCTCCTGAACAGCTTTACATATTCTGTTGATGCTTAAAATTTTATCAATCCGTATAAAAAAAGTCAAGTTGATTTCAGGATAATGGCAAGCAGACACTGGGCTAAAATACGCACCCTTTTTATACTTTTCCATTCTCTTTCACGTCGATATAATTGTATAGAGTAAACTTGGAGATGCCAAAATACTTGGACACCTTATCGCCGGATTTCGTGATCAGAAAAGCGCCTTTGTCCTGCAGGAACCGTATAGCCCGAATCTTATCCTCGCGGTTCATCTGCGACACCGGTTTATTGACCAGCCGTACCGCCTGCTCGATGAGGTCGTCCAACAGCCCGTTTACGCTCTTGGTAATAACCTCCGGCTTTTCATCATTGCGGGTGCCGATCAGCGATTTTAACGCATGCTCCGTCATGATGAAATTGGAAATGTCGAAATTGATGGCGAAGATGCCGATCACCTTATCGTCGTTGTCGCGGATATATATCGTGGTAGATTTGAGCATCCGCCCGTCTTCCGTCTGCGTGAGATACCCGATCCGGTCTTTAAGCTCCTCCGGCTTTTTATTGCGCGCTTCCAGCACCACATGCGAGGCCCCGTCCCCGACTTTGCGCCCCGTCACATGGCCGTTTTCGATATAGATGATGGTATGCTCCTCATCCTGGGTGAGGTCGTGTATCACAACCTCGCAGTTTTCGCCGAAATGGCCGGTTATGCCCTGAGCAAGCTGTATCCAGAAAGGTGTCAAAAAAGCCTTATCCATGTGTGCACCTTCTTTAACAGTATCCAAAACTACATTTGTCATCTTGATTCTGCGTCCTCTTTTGAGATTCCCCATGATGCCGTTTTCAATTATAGATTCTTTGCCAGGCTTTGTCCAATGCGCCTGCGGATCTCCTGCGCCGTTTTGGATGCAGCCACGCCGCCCTTGGCGGTTTCGCGCAGCTCGTAGGGCAGCGCACGGCCCACCTCTTTCATGGCCTGCACCACCTCATCCAGCGGAATCACGCTGGTGATGCCTGCCAAAGCCATGTCCGCCGCCGCGAGGGCGTTGGCCACACCAATCGCGTTTCGCTTGGAGCAGGGCACCTCCACCAGCCCGGCCACAGGATCGCAGACCAGCCCCAGCATGTTCTTCAGCGCCATGGCCGCCGCGTTGATGCAAGCGGACACGCTGCCTCCCTCCATCTCAACCAGTGCGGATGCCGCCATCGCAGATGCCGACCCGACCTCCGCCTGACAGCCGCCCTCCGCGCCGCTGATTGTCGCGCCCGTGGCGATGACGATGCCGATTGCCGAGGCGTTAAACAGCGCCCGCGTCAGCGCAGCGTCGTCAAGGCCCCGCGCTTCGCCGACGGCAATCAGGCACGCCGACACCACGCCGCAGGCACCCGCCGTCGGGCAGGCGACGATGCGCTTCATGCGCGCGTTCTCTTCGGTAACCGCCAGGGCATAGGCGACGGCTCGCGCAAGCAGCTCCCCGCCCAGCGGCGTGCCTGTCTGAGCGTACTGGTACATCCTGGCTGCGTTGCCGCCGATCAGGCCGCCGATGGACGGCTGGACGCACTCCACGCCTGTCCGAATGTTGGTTTTCATAACTGCCAGCGACTGCTGCATGCGCTCCATCACCACGGAGACGTCCACTTCCTCGCGCTCCGCCTCATGCCGGGCGGCCAGCTCCGAGATGCTGATTTGATAGCGCGCGGTCAGCTCTTCGATATCTTTTTGGCACGTATACTGATACACGGCAATCTCCTTCAATACAGCTGCGGTATATAGATCACAGACATGTTCGGAAGGCTTCTGAGCGCCAGCAGGACGGGACGCTCTATGGGCTGGTCGATTTCGAGTATCATGTAGGCCCGGCCATGCTTGCCCTGCCGGTACATGTTCATGCTGGCGATATTGATCTGGTTGTCGGCGAGAATTCTCGCCACGCTCAGCACCGCCCCCGGCCTGTCCAGATGGTCCACCACCAGCGTGTGGTATTTGAGGCTGATTTGAAGCGCAGTGTTGTTGATGCGCGTCACGATGATGTTGCCGCCGCCCACTGACGCGCCGGACACGCTCATATAAGCCCCTTCCTCTGCGTTGCGCATTTCGAACCGGACAAGGTTGGGCTGCGCAGCCATTTCCTCCTCGATGACAAACCGGTATTTGAGCCCCGCCTCACGCGCAAGTTCCAGCGCATTTTGGAGACGCTCGTCGTCCGGCATAAGCCCTATAAGGCCGCCCACCAGCGCTTTGTCCGTGCCGTGGCCGCGCAGCGTGGCCGCGAACGAACCGTACACATGGATCTCGACATCGTCGACCGGTTTGTTGAATATCGCCCGCGCAGCGCCCGCCAGGCGGCACGCGCCCCCCGTGTGCGAGCTGGAGGGGCCGATGATGACCGGGCCAACGATATCGAAAACGCTGTAATCGCTCTGCATTTTTTCCATCCTTTTCAGCTATGCTGTTTTTTATTTTATGTTAAATGGTATAATTAACATAAAACTTAAAGGAACCAAAGCGATGAAAATAGGCTGCGTTCTGCTGGCCGCTGGTGCGGCTAGCCGGTTCGGCGGCGGCAAGCTCTGCGCTCTGCTGGGAGGCAAACCGATCATCGAATATACGCTGGAAAACCTGCGCGACGTGCCTTTTGCCCGCCGTGCCATCGTCGCGGCCACCCCTGAGCTGTTAGCCCTCGCGCAGCGCTACGGCATAGGCGGCACTGTCAACGACCGGCCGGACCTCGGCGTCAGCCGCAGCATCCGCATGGGGCTGGAGCTGATGGACGGCACAGACGCCTGCATGTTCTGCGTCGCGGACCAGCCGCTGCTCAGGCGGGAAACACTGGACGGCATGCTCCAAACCTACGAGCGGGGCACCATACTTATGGTGGCCCACAACGGCCAGAGCGGAAATCCCGTCATTTATCCGGCCTCATTGTACAGCGAGCTCAGCAGCCTTGTCGGCGAGGAATCCGGCAAGACGGTGGCCTGCCGCCACGAAGGCCTGCTCCGCGTATTCCACATTCCGGATTCTCTCCAGCTCAGCGATATCGATACCCGCGAGGACCTCATGGCCGCGGAGGAATTACTGCATGACTCGGCTCACTCGCCCTAAACCCTGGGATACTTGCCGTACCAGGCGATATCGCGGTAGTTCTGCGTGTCGGTGTCGCCCTCCGTACTGAACAGTATGACGCGGGAGGATTCATCAAGCCCGATCTCGGCCGCGATATCCGGCCTTCTTTTCATGATCTCGTCAACAAGGCCTGTTCCCACCGCGCCGGATTCTCCCGCCACCACGCGCGGGTCGCCCGCAAGCGGGTTGCCCAGTATGCGCATGCCGTTGGCGGTCAGAACATCGCTGCAGGAGAAGAAACCGTCCGCGAAGTTGCGGATGATCTCCCACGATATCGGGTTGGGCACACCGCACGCCAGCCCGGCCATGATGCTGTCCATATCGCCTCCCACGCTGCGGGCAGCTCCGTCGCTTGCCACGCCCGAATCGTAGTAGCACGCCGCCTGATGCGGTTCCATGATGTAAATCTTCGGGCACTTGTCGCCATAGTGGTTGATGAACACGCCCGCCATGGCCGCCGCCATGGAGCCCACGCCTGCCTGCAGGAACATATGGGTGGGCGTAACGTCGCCCAGCTGCTCAATGGCTTCCACGCCCATCGTGGCGTAGCCCTGCATCACCCAGGTGGCCACCTGCGGGTCGCCCTCGCTGGCGGTGTCCAATACCACTTCCCAGCCTTTTTCCGCCGCCAGGAGGTTTACCTCGCGCACGCACCAGTCGTAGTTGTCGTCCGACACCACCACCGTGCCGCCGAAGCGCTCAATCGCTTCGATGCGGTCCCGCACCGTGCCCTTGGGCATGTAGACGATGGATTTCTGGTTGAACTCATGCGCCGCCCACGCCACAGACTTGCCGTGGTTGCCGTCCGACGCGGCGGCAAACGTGAGGTCTCCCAGCTTGCGCTTCAGTTCATCGGACTTTAAGTATTCAAAATCCACTTCGTCGATGCTGACGCCCAGCTTGCGGCAGATGCTGTTGGCGACGGCGTATGCGCCGCCCAGCAGCTTGAACGCTTTCAGGTTGCCGCGCTGAGATTCATCCTTCACATACAGCCCGCCCAGCCCCAGGGACGCGGCCAGCGCGTCCAAACGGGCCAAAGGGGTCTTGTTGTACTTATCGCCCATCGTTTTGTGGAAACGGTATACCTTTTCCACCTGCTCCTTGGAGAACAGCGCCGTCTCTTTTGTGTAGACGCTGTTCTTCATCTTATTGGGTACGTATTTGAACATCTCCATATGCGTTAAGCCTCGGCCACCTGCTTATTGAAGCTGTTAATCAGCTCATCCAGCTCCTCGGAATGCGTGACGATATCCGTCCAGTAGCTGTCATCTTCCCACTGCGCCACGATCTCATCGTACGTCTTGCCCTGCTGCTCCACCCAGGTGTAGTACTTGAGGTTATGAACAGCCTTGCGGTCGTAGTAACTTAATTCCTTGATGTAGTCAATGTTAATGCCTTCGAAGTAGCGGGCGTTCACCGCGTGCGCCGCGAATGCGTCGAACTCGCCGCGCTCCTCTCTCAGCTCCTCAAGACGGCTGCCGTACATCTCGATGGAGTCAGTCAGCATCGTCACCACCACATCGTTTTCCTTCAGCTCGAAGTACTTGGCGTACTTGATGGCAGCGGCAAGGTTGGCCGCACCCGAGATGCCCACCCAGTCGAGACGGCTGATAACGTCTTCGGGAACGCCCTTTTCACGCAGCAGCTTGATGCCTTCGGGCTCGTTGAACATGTGGATCCACTGCATGGGTATCTCGTCGTCGATGGCAATCGCCACGTCGGTGTTCTTCACATTGTGCACCCACGGTATGTGCTTGTCGCCGATGCCCTCGATGCGGTGTGCGCCGAAGCCGTTGTAGTAGATCGTGGGGCACTGCAAAGCCTCGGACGCCGCGATGCGGACTCTGGGGAATATCTTCTTTAAGTAGTCGCCCGCCGCGATGGTGCCTGCGGAGCCGGTGCAGCTTATATAGCCGTGCAGGTTGCCGCCTACCGCTTTGACCACTTCTTCGATGGCGCTGCCCGTCACTTCGTAATGCCACAGGTAGTTGCCGAACTCCTCGAACTGGTTGAATATCATCAGATCCTGGCCGGAGTTGCGCAGCTCCCAGCACTTGTCAAATATCTCCTTGACGTTGCTCTCGGTGCCCGGCGTCTTGATGGTCTCGCCCGCCACCTTCTGCAGCCATTCGAAGCGCTCCTTGCTCATGCCCTCGGGCAGTATCGCGATGGATTCGCAGCCCAGCAGCGCCGAGTCGTACGCACCGCCGCGGCAGTAGTTGCCGGTGGACGGCCATACCGCTTTCTGCGTGGTGGGGTCAAACTGGCCCGTCACCAGACGGGGCACGAGGCATCCAAACGCCGCGCCCACCTTATGCGCGCCCGTGGGGAACCATTTGCCGCTGATCGCGACGATCTTCGCCTTCACGCCGGTAATGGTTTCGGGAAACACGATATAGTTGACGCTGCCAAAGCCACCGCCGAACTCTTTGGGCTCGTTATGCCAGTTGATGCGGAACAGGTTGAGCGGGTTTATATCCCAAAGGCCCACGTTTTTCAGCTGCTCTTTAATGCCAGCATCGATCAGCGCCGGGTTTTTCATCTGCGCAAACGTCGGTATCACGATGTTGCGCTCTTTGGCGCGCTTCACGACCTTTTTCAGGCGGGCCTCATTTACCGTCAGATCGATCAGTTTGCACTTGCTCATGACTCTTCTCCTTTGTTTCAATAATTCCTGGGTTCATTTATTTATCCAGCAGCGGCTTGCCGCGCTTTATAAACTGCCCTCTGCCTTTCTGGCCGATAAACTCGTTGTTTTTCACGATCACATCGCCCCGGGAGATCACGCAATCGATATCGCACTCCACTCTCATCCCCTCGTACGGCGTGTGGTCCACGTTCTCATGCAGCCGGTCATGCGTCACCGTATACGGCCTGCCGGGGTCCATAATGACGATGTCGGCGTCGCTGCCCGGGCGTATGACGCCCTTTTTAGGGTACATGCCGAACAGTTTTGCGGGATTCAGCGCACACAGCCGGGCAAATTCCACCGGCGAAATGCGCTGCTTCATCACGCCCTCCGAGAACATCAGCGGGAACCGCAGCTCAACGCCGGGCATGCCGTTGGGGCATTTTATAAAGTCCGCCCCGCCCAGCTTTTGCTTGAGCGTATAGTCGAACGGGCAGTGGTCCGTCGCTATAGTATCGATATCGCCCTGCCGGATATCCTCCCACAGCAGCGCGTTGTTGTCCTTACGGCGCAGCGGCGGGCTCAGCACGTATTTCAGCCCGTCCTCCCGCTCATAATACGAATCGTCCAGCAGCAGGTACTGCGGGCATGTCTCCACAAACACGTTCTTTAGGCCGCTCTGTTTTGCCAGCCGGATATACTGCATCCCCAGGTGATTGGAGAGGTGCACGATATACAGCGGCGCGTCGCCCGCCACGGCGGATATCTGGATGGCACGGTTGATGGCTTCCGCCTCGCACTCCTCGGGCCGGCTTTTCGCGTGGTATTTGGGCGCGGTGCAGCCGTTTTCCGAAAGCTCCTGCCGCCGAGTGTTCACCAAGCCGTCGTTCTCCGGATGCACGGCGATCATCACGCCCAGTTCTCGGGCACGCCGGAGTATATGGTAAATACCCTCGTCGGATATCTTAAATCCGTACGTCATGTAGGTTTTAAAGCTGGTGATGCCCTCGTCCATCAGGGTTTCCATCATCGCCAGCACGTCGTCATCTACATGCTGCATCACGCCGTGAAAACCGTAGTCGATGACGGCGTTTCCTTTCGCCAGCTTGTGGTACAACTTTATCTGATGGTCCAGGCTGCAGCCCGCAGGCCCGAAGCCCGGATGGTCCACGATGGTGGTGGTGCCGCCCCACGCAGCCGCTACCGTGCCTGTATAAAAATCGTCCTGCGCCACAGCAAAACCCACATCCAGGCAGAAATGCGTATGCACATCGATGCCGCCCGGCAGCACGTACCTTCCCGCCGCGTCGATGACGCCGTCGCCGGATAAGCCGTCTCCCAGCTCCGCAATCACGCCATTTTCAATCCGCACATCGATCCGGCGCACGCTGTCTTCCAGCACCACAAGCCCGTTTTTGATAATCACCGCGTACTCACCTTACTTTCTGAATGGCGTCCCCTCAAGCGGCAGGCTGGTGCGCAGCACTCCGTCACGCTTGAAATACGCCCCGGCAACGGCAGGCGCTGTCGGAATGGACGAAATCTCACCAATACCCTTTGCGCCGTAAGCAGCTTCACCTTTCACCGGCGCGCTGACAAACTTCACGTCGATCTCCGGAACGGCGTTGGCACGCCACAGGCCGAGCTTGGCGTATTTCGCCTGCGGCACGCAGTCCCTGAGCGGATAGTCTTCCGTCAGCGCATATCCCAGGCTCATCACGATGCCGCCTTCTACCTGGCCTTCGGCGCTCTTCCGGTTGATCACCTGCCCTGCGTCGTATACGGCATATACCTTTTCCACTTTGCCCTCTTTGTCCAGCGCCACCACCTGCACGCCGTAGGAATATGCCGCGTGGCTGTACGGATGCTCCTTGTCGGTGGTGATGGGGTCGGTGATGCAGGTAAATTCGCCGTAGAACTCGCGGCCCTCCAAATCAGCCAGCGTTTTGCCGCCGCTCAGTTCCTGCTTTAAACTCTCGCAGGCTTTGCGCACCGCTTCACCAGTGAACATCGTCTGGCGGGACGCTGTCGTGGTACCCGAGTTCGGCGTTCGCAGCGTATCCGGTGGCTCTACCACGATATAATCCGGCGTCATGTCCAGCGTATGGCATGCCACCTGCAGCACCACGGTGTCCAGCCCCTGCCCAATGCGCGCCGCGCCGGTGCGAACGTGCACCTTGCCGCCTTCCACCGACACGATGCAACGCCCGGTATCCGGCACGCCCACGCCGAGGCCGGTGTTCTTGATGGCGCCGGCGATGCCCGCAACGGGATGCCTCTCGTATGCTTCTTTTATCGCTTCCAGGCATTCCTTATATGCCGTCGTTTCGTCTGCGATCTGGCCGTTGGGAAGTACGCCGCCCGGCACGATGGCGTTGCGATACCGTATCTCCCACGGCGATATGCCCACGAGCGAGGCCAGCTCCGTTAAGTTGCACTCCGTCGCAAACAGGCTCTGCGGCACGCCGAAACCGCGGTACGCCCCGGCGGGCGGGTTGTTGGTATACACCGCCATTCCCTCGATATCCACGCACGGGTATTGGTAAGGCCCTGCTGCGTGCGTGCAGGCGCGCTGTATCACCGGGCCGCCCAGCGACGCATAGGCGCCTGTGTCCGCGAGTATGCGCGCTTTCATGCCGGTCAGTATGCCGTTCTCGTCGCAGGCAGTGGTCATCTCGATTTCCATCGCGTGGCGCTTGGGATGCACGATAATGCTCTCCTGACGCGTCAACTTCACCTTGACGGTGCGCCCCGTGATATAGGAAGCCAAAGCCGCGTGATGCTGGACGCTCATGTCCTCCTTGCCGCCGAAGCCCCCGCCCACCAGCTTGCTGATGACGCGGATCTTTTCGGGCGGCAAGCCCAGCACGTACGCGATCTCGCGCTGCTCGTCGTATATGTTCTGGCCGGCTGTGTACAGCGTCAGCCCTTCTTCCCCATCGTTGCGGCAAATGGCGCATTCCGGCTCCATAAACGCGTGCTCGGTAAACGGCAAGCGGTAAACGTGGCTGACCACGTATTTGGATTTTGCAAACGCCTCTTCCACGTCGCCGCCGCGCTTCACCCGGTCGCGGCGCAGCACGTTGCCCGATTCATGCAGCTTCGGCGCGCCTTCTTCCAGCGCCATCCGCGGAGTTGTGATGGGCTCAAGCGGCGTATAGCTGATTTTGACCAGCTTCTTTGCCTCCGCAAGAGCTTCTTCAGTCTCCGCCACCACCAGCGCGATGGCGTCGCCCACGTACCGTGTGGTATCGCCTTTGGCAATCAGCACGTCCCAGTCCTTTACGAGATGGCCGTGCTTGTTGTGGCCGGGAATGTCCTCAGCCGTTATCACCGCAATCACGCCGGGGTATGCCAATGCTTCGGACGCATCGATATCCTCCACAACAGCCCGGGGATATGCGCTGCGCACCGCGCTCGCATATACCATGTCCGGCAGTTCCATGTCGTCCACGTACTCGCCGATGCCCAGCGTTTTGGCGTACGCATCGATGCGAAGCACGTCTTCCGTGACTCGCCCGGTCGTTTTGTACTCCGGAACCTCTCTGTGCTCGCGGAAGAACTCCGCAGCCATCAATATGGCGTCGAATATCTTCTGGTAGCCGGTGCAGCGGCAGATGTTGCCCACCAGCGCCTGCGCGACTTCTTTCCGCGTGGGCGAAAGGTTTTTGTCCAGCAGCGCTTTGGCGCTGATAACCATGCCGGGGATGCAGAAACCACACTGCACCGCACCCGCCCTGGCAAAGCAGTAAGCGTATACCTGTTTCTCGTAGTCCGAAATCCCTTCGACGGTAACAATGCGCTTGCCGTCAAGTTTTTGGATCTGAAGAGTGCAGGCGCGGCGCGATACGCCGTCCACCAGCACGCTGCACGTGCCGCAAGCGCCCTCGCTGCAGCCGTCCTTGGCGGATTTGATGCCCATATCCTTCCTTAAGAAGGTGAGCAGGTTCTTGTCGGCATCCGTTTGTATCAGCCTGCCGTTCAGCTCAAATGTAACCATGTGCTCTCCTTACGGTATAAGGTAGCCGCAGTCCTCCCGAATCGCCCGGATAATCGCTCTGTATTCGTCAGACAGCCGCGGATCATCCCAATTGCATCTATATTCCCGTCCGCCTTCGTCGCGGACCAAAATCTGATTATCCCCTTCAAACAGCACGCCGCGGTTTTCGCTGTCCCGGAAGCCTTCCTCACTCCAGAATACCGTGAACTTATCCTTATAAGGCAGCCCGATATACGGGCAGAATATGCCGCAGTTTCCGCATTCGTTGCACATGCCGTCCACATGCACGATCTGCGGTCGTCCATCTGCCATAACGCTCATGTTGGCGCGGTTGGGACATACCTCGCAGCACACTTCGCACATAACATCGCAATTCAGGCACCGCGCGGCGTCGTTGGAATTGTCCAGCTTGCCCGACAGCACCCCGCGGGCGCTGCGGATATTCTCCGCGTCCGTCTCCCGCTTAACGCGAATAAAGTCGTGCGAAAGGCTCAGCCTCGCGAGTATGTCCTTGGCAATGCGCTTGCTGTCCGCCATG
>JBMNOT010000035.1:0-13597 GCA_050943225.1 Christensenellales bacterium
GTAACACTTCATAGACATTTTCCTCCTGCGATTATTATTTCTCAGATGAGAAGTATTCGATAACCCCCTGACAGATGGCGGCGGCCAGCTGTTGCTGGTAATCGGCGGATTTAAGGCGCTGTAATTCCTTCTTGTTGCTCATAAAGCCGCATTCCACAATGACGCAGGGCTGATTCCCGCTTCTGAGTATATAGAGGTCATCGGAGCGGGCCGAATTCTCCCGATCCGGTTTCAGCAATTCGATCATGCTGCGTTGAATGCACTTGGCAAGCCTCTCTCCCCGCGGTGAGCCTTTCATGAACAGCACCAGCGGCCCGGAAACGGTTTCGTCGGTATAGGAATTCATATGAACGCTCACCACGATATCCGACTGGTTTTCCGTAATGATGCGCCGCCGCTCCGCCATGTCTTCTTCCTTGGTGCCCGCCAAAGCGTTTTCGTCGCCTCGCGTCATGATCACCTGCGCGCCGTACGACTCCAGGGCCGTTTTCAGATATGCGGCGACTTTCAGGTTGAGCTCGTCCTCATGTGTTCCGTCCTCACCGCTCGCACCAGGATCAAAACCGCCGTGGCCGGCGTCCACCACCACCATCCTGCCCGACAAGGCGTCCGGCGCCGCGCTGCTGCCCGGCGCTGCTGGGGGGATGATATTCTCTTCCCTTGCGCTTACCTGCGCCTGAGATGCAAAGTGGATGCCCATCACGCAAGCGGCCGCAATGAAACAAAGCAAAGCGATAATAAGGTACAGCCGGTTTTGCTTGCTGCTCAAAAAGCTTTTCTTCGGTACTGTTGTCCGGGCCACCTTTATTTTTTTCTCCGGCGGTTCATAAGGCTGCATACCGTCACCTGGAAAATAAATCTGCCGCGTACCTATCTTTTTTGGACATTCACTTGTTATTATAATAACATATTTCCGGTTAGACGGAAACAAAATACCGTTTTTTAGGCAAAAGGGTTGATAACTCCTGTGCTGTAAAAATCTCTAAAGGCTTTCTGAAGTATGAAAAAATTATTGCAGCCAAAAACATACACTTGAAAAGTATAATCCGCCGGTTATCAAATTTCAGCGGATTATGGTATCTATCTATTATGGAGGATTCTTTATTTTTTGCGCTGTGATAAAAACTCTTCCAACTCATCCAGTGTCGGCATTGATGGAAATGAGCCCATGCGCGAAGCAGTTATTGCACCCGCGGCATTAGCCCACAATATGGCCTTGCGGATACCCGCTCCTTGCCCAAGTTTGAATGCAAGCGTCGCGTTAAACGCATCACCGGCGGCAGTTGTATCCACTGCATCCACCGGGTAAGGCGGAACAAGATACCGCCCGTCCTCACCGGCATACCACGCCCCCGCAGCCCCCAGTGTCACAATGAGATTGCGCACACCCTTTTGTTTGAATGCCTCTGTGACTGCATTCAGCCATTCGTCCCTGCCCATCTCTTCCTGACGGCATCCGGAAAAGAATTCGGCTTCAGTTTCGTTGGGCGTGCAATAATCCGCCATGGCAAATAATCCATCCGGAATTTCTCTTGCGGGAGCGGGGTTCAATATTGTACAAACACCGGCCCGGTTGCTGATTTTCATCGCGGCCTCGATGGCGTCGCTGTTGACTTGCAGCTGCGATAAAAACACGTCAGCGCTCTCAATAAGCCCGCGCGCCCGTTCGATTTCTTCCGGCTTTATCCGCTCGTTTGCCATCGGCGCAACGATAATGGCATTATGCCCCTGGCGGTCAATGTGCACGCAGTCGGTACCGGTCTTCTCGTTGGAATCCACGTACACGTATTCTGCGTTAATACCGCTGTTGCGCAAGTTATCAAGCAGAAACATACCGCGTTCATCTTGGCCGACCTTACCAATCATATACGTCTGTGCCCCCAGACGTACGGCCTGCATTGCCTGGTTTCCGCCCTTGCCTCCCGCGTAGAAACCGCTCGCATAGCCGGAAACAGTTTCTCCCACGCGTGGAAGACGTTCTGCCCATATAAAGCAGTCGTACAGCAGGTCTCCCAAAACGACGATCCGAATCTTCTTGCTCATATGCTTTGCTCCATTCTCTTTCGGACAAGACGGCCCGTATAAAACTTACTTGCGCAGCCTCTTTTCGGCATAATTTTTGTCAATGTACGCTACGCTGGTTCCCCAAGCTTCTTTACGCGCGAAATACACGCCGTTCTGCTCCTGCCTGGGCCAAACCGTAAAGAGCACGAAAGGCTTATCACTCTTGGTGTTATCTATCCAATGGAATACGTGCGGCGGAATGATAATGATATCGCCGGGTTTAACCCGAACACAGTCGTCATCCAGCCATACATCACCCTCACCGTCGACGATGTAATAGATTTCGGTATCGTCATGCGCGCCGCCCTCAGTGCGGCATCCCGGCTTTAAAGTGCCCTCGTTGATGTTGACGACGGGCATACCTGCCATCTCGTCCCCAGTAAGCATCTTTGAGCTGTACGTCTCGTCACATACAAAAGGCTTCACATTTTCAGAGTTCACAAGTTTCCATGCCGACATAATCATGCTTCCTTTCTGAATAGCAAATTTGAATGTGCCTATTCCCGAGCGCATTACTCGGGGTAAATCTTAACTTCGCTGATCTCCGTCCACGGGATATCGGGCGGCGTGCCATGATTCTCCACCAGATCAATTCGTATATATTTCGCCTCAACCGGCTCATCCAGCAGTATTTCCTGCCAGCCTTCAGCCTTCTCTGTTGTGACGCGTTTCAAAAAAGTCCATTCCACATCATCAATCTTATCCTCTTTGCGGCGCAGACGGCGAGGCTCATCGGTATTGCTGTAATAAATGTCAATGGTTTTAGCCAGTTCCTCCAGTATGCTGATATCCAGCCCCACATTGCGGAAGATGCACAGCCTGCCCACTTTTTGGCTCTCACCGAAGAAACTGAGCACCACATGCGCAGGCCCCATGGTATTTGCGCCCCAAGTGCCGCCGTTGCGCTCAATGTTATCATCGATGAGATTAACCACCCAAAACATCGGGTCGGATTCGGTATGGCTGGCCCATTCAATCCTGGTATAGTAAGACCCGTCCCGCCGCACGCCTAATGGCGTCAGCACTTTTTCCATAACCGTATATCCTCCTGATTCTAATAACCGCCGTACGTTTTCGACATAAGCGCATCAATCTCGTTGCGCCGCGGCATAGCCGGCGCCGTGCCCGGCTTCGTGACAGAGAGCGCGCCGGTTACGTTGGCATAACGTACAGCCTCGAACAAATCCTTTCCTTCAGACAGCGCCATCACAAGGCCGCCGTTGAACGCATCTCCGGCGCCCGTGGTGTCAACTGCTTCCACCTCAATCCGCGGATAGTATTCGGAGCGCCTGCCATCCGTCGCAAATGCGCCCTGACAACCCATTGTGATGACAACCTCTTTGACGCCTTTTTTTAGGAACACGTCGGCAGCGCACTGTGCATCAGCCGTATTCTCAATATGCACTCCCGTCAAAAGCTCGGCCTCTGTTTCGTTAGGCGTCACCATGTCCAGCTTAGCGTACAATTCTTCTGGCAGCTCATGTGCAGGCGCCGGGTTCAAAATTACTTTCACTCCTGCCGCATGCGCAATGTCGACTACTTTAAGCAGCGCATCAAAGTTGATTTCCATCTGCAGCAACAGTATATCCGCACTTTCAATAAGCGGGCGCGCCTTTTCAATATCGGCGTCCGTGATATTGCCGCATGCGCCGATGATCACAACGATGGAATTCTGCGCGCTGTCTTCGTCCACCATGATCAGTGCACAGCCCGTTTCCCGTTGGTCGTCCACAAACATATATGTGGTATCCATGTTCTCCTGGGTATAAAAATCCGTGGCTACGCGCCCGAAAACATCGCGCCCGATTTTCGTCACAAACGTTACGTCAGCTCCGGCGCGGTGTGCAGCCACCGCCTGGTTGGAGCCTTTTCCCCCCGGTCCCATCATAAAACGGTTTCCCAGAATTGTCTGGCCCGGAAGGGGCAGCCCTTTGGAACGGCTTGTCAAATCCACAACAAAACTGCCGAACACCACTACCTTTTTGCCCATGCCTGCCTTCTCCTTTTAGATGCTTTCATACTCAGGATTATTATGCTGCCCGAACGGGCCGACGCGCAAGCCTTAAATGTGCAGCATTATTTTCACACGGCGGTCATTGCGCTCGTTGATTGCATCGAATGCCCCCTGCGCATCGTCAAACGCAAAACGGTCGGTTATCATCTCTTTAAGCGAAATATGACCGTTTGCGAGCATATCAAGCACCTTGCGTCCCATATTGGGCGTGCCGGCTGCACCAACAAGCGTGCAATCGCGCACAATCAGACGGTCAAGATGCACTTCCTTTAGCGTTTGCTCATAGAAACCGGGTATTACAAGCGTTCCGCTAGGACGTAGCAGATGAAGCACATCGTTGAATATCTCCGGATCGCCGGTTGTATCCATAATCACATCCATGCCGCGGCCGTCGGTCTCCCGCATCACGACATCATACAGGCTTTCCTTCGCCGTATTTATCAATACGTCCGCGCCCATTTGTCGTCCGATTTCCAGTTTGGCGTCCTTTCGCCCCGCAAGCAGCGTTTTGCCCGTACCCATGCCTTTGGCACACGCCATACCGCCAAGGCCGATCGGCCCCGTTCCAATCACCAACAGGTTGTGCCCCGGACCGATTGGAGCCCGCTGCAGCCCGTACAGCCCGATGCTCGCAGGCTCAACAAGGGCAGCTTCTTCCAGCCCGACATTTTCAGGCACGTTGAATGCCAGACGCTCGGGCACAACGATATACTCGGCCATTGCCCCCGGCCAGCATTCGCCTATCGTTCCGATAGCCTTCCCATAGTCGCAGCGCTGATAATTTCCTTCCAGGCACGACTCGCATTCGCCGCAGGAATAACCCGTATCACTGATAATATGATCCCCTGGCTTGAGCCTGCGGGTTTCCGACCCCACTTCCACCACCACGCCGGACCACTCGTGTCCGATACGTACCGGATAGATAGGCTCGTTGCCTTCGCCCAGTGTGAGCGTCCCCTGATAAATCGCATAATCTGTTGCGCATATTCCGCAGTATTTCACCTTTGCCAGAACCTCTCGCGGGCCCGGCTTAGGCGTATCCATCTCCACGAAGCGCAACTCGCCCGGCGCATACGCCATTAATACTTTCATTCTTTCACCTCATACAATGTTGCCTGTGATGTCGTTAATTTTCTTAAAAATCCCGGGTATAGCCGCAAATCCAGCCGCCGTCAATTGTTATAATACTGCCTGTCATATACGATGCGTCATCTGAAGCCAGGAAGCAGGTCATCGACGCAATGTCGTCCGGCTCACCAGGCCGCTTTTGCGGAATGTGCGAGAGCATGGCCTCCGCCCGTACCGGATCGGAATAGAATAGCTGTTTGGTGCCTTCAAACATAATAGAGCCGGGAGCAATACCGTTTACACGGATGTTGAGCGGTGCAAGCTCCAGCGCCATGGCCTTGGTCAGGTTGAAAACACCCGCCTTGGCTGCCGTAAACGCGCACTGCAGACGCAGCGGCGTCAAACCCACGATGGAGCCAATGTTGATGATGCTGCCGCCTGTTCCCTGTTTCTCCATCTGCTTGATGGCCGGCTTAGAGCAATAGTACACGCCGTTCAAATCGACATTTATTATTCGATGCCACAGATCGTCATCGTACTCATGGATAGGCTTGCGGTGTTCCGGGCCGCCATTGATGCCGGCGTTGTTGACCAGCACGTCCAGCTTGCCGTAAATCTCAACCGTCTTCTCAATCATTTCGGCTGCGCTTTCCTTGTTTCCCACATCAGCAACCACTGCAACCGCCTCGCCGCCGGCAGCCCTGACTTCTTCGGCCACTTTTTCCAGTGTTGCAAGGGTACGCCCCGCGGCAACCACTTTGGCACCGTTGGCCGCGAACTGCCTGCACATGGCGCTGCCGATCGCACCGCCGCCGCCCGTCACAATTACCACTCTGTCTTTTAAATCTACTTTCATATGCAATTTCTCCTTTTTATGTAAAACTGAATAAGGCATATCTTTTGGTGTTTTATGCCGGGATCTTTCTCTTCTGTTTATAGATGTCAAACAGCACGGCACCTGCCATCAGCGCCCCCTGTACAGCTATGCGCATCGTTGTTGGCAAGCCTATAAAAATGATGGCGTTTTCCGCAACGAATATCAGTGTTATGCCTATAAGTATACCGAGAGGAGACGCCTTTCCGCCTGCAAGGCTGACACCGCCCACCGCGCATCCTGCAATTGCCCGGAACTCCCAGCCGTCGCCTGTCTCCGGAAGGCCGATGCCCACATCCAGCGTGATAAGTATGCCAGCGATTCCGGAAAGAACAGCGGAAGTGATATATGCCGCCATGCGTATCTGGTTCACTTTGATGCCGGCCAGCATAGCCACTTCACGGTTGTCGCCCACCGCGATTATGCGGCGGCCCCATACCGTTTTCTTGATCACAACAAACGCGGCAGCGTAAAGCAGCACCATAACCCAGAAATACAGCGGCATCCCGAGATATCGCCCGTCAAAAACCTGTATTATCGGGAAGTCAGGAAGCGTATTAAGTGAAAGCTGATAACCTTTGATGAAAAGATATCTGGCTCCGCCGACGATATACAGGGTGCCCATCGTGGCCACGAAATCCGGCACGCCAAAATGCACAACCAGCAAACCATTCAGTACTCCGATTACCGCACAGGCAAGCAGGGAGACCAGAATGGCCGGCAGCGCACTCCAGCCGGCGTCCACTGCCAAAGCCGCCATTAATATTCCGCCAAAACCAGCCACCCGTCCTGTGGATATATCAACATTCCCGGTCATCAGCGGAAAGCTGGCCGCTAGAGCCGTGATGGCGATGAACGGAATCTGCGTAAACATGGCCGAAAAGTTGGATACCGTAAGGAAATCAGGACGTATCAGTGTCGTGACCACCATAATGGCTATCAACGGTATCAAAACACTCATCTCGTCGCTTCTCATAAGGCGCCTAAAACGGCTGTCTCTGCGTTGAGCAATTGAATTCATATATTAACACACCTCTCTCAGACCATTTTCCGCGCCTCGACGCGCTTACGCTGTATATCCATCAGAACTGCAAGCACCAATATCAAGCCAATCAACACAAGCTGCAGGTTGGTATCTATGCTGAGTATCCGCAGGCAGGACCAGAGCGTATGGAACAGCAGCACGCCCAAGCCTATGCCAAAAACCGACCCGCTTCCGCCGCTCATGCTGACTCCGCCGATAGCGCAGCAAATGATGGCGCGAAATTCGCGCCCGCCGCCGAAGTTGGAATTTGCCGTCGCGTTATTGAACACGTCAAACAGTCCGCCGACCGCCGCCAGTACGCCAGCCAAGACAAATACTGCTATTTTCACTCTGTGTACGTTGATGCCGGCCATACGTGCCGCCTCGCTGTTCCCACCCACAGCGCGCAGTTTGTATCCAAATGAGGTCTTTCTGATAAGAAAGTCCATGATAATGATGAGCGCTATGAATATAAAGAACAGCCAGTTGAGCCCCAAAGGCTTTGCCCGAGTGAAACTGGAGGTTCCCAAAGAGCTTATTGATATCGGAACGCCCTGGCTGATGGTAACCGCCAGACCCTGGCAGATAAACTGCGTTGCCAGCGTGGTGATCCACGATGTCAGCCCCAGTTTGCAAACCGCCAAGCCATTAATCAGGCCGACGAACGCGCCGGCGCCAAGCCCGATAATAAGGCAAGGTATAAGCCCCAGCCCCCAATCGGCTGCCGCAATGCCACACATAATGCCGGCAAAACAGCCGTTCATGCCTACGGAAAGGTCGATCTCTCCGACCATGATAACAAAACCCTCGCCTATCGCCGCCGCGCCGATAAAGATAAGGCCAGTTAAAATTGATGAAATATATTTCCATGTCAGAAAATTCGGGTTGATCCATGACGTGACGACAACCAGTAAGATGATGGGGATCATCACACCTACTTCAGGCGTCAGAAAAATCCGATAACCCCATCCCAATTTATTCTCCGTCAGAGCCGGTTTGTTCTGCTTCATTTCCATACGCACTCCTTTACCTCCCGGCAGCTTTCTCGCCTGAAATGTTCTTAAATGTGGTAACTGCCATCTCCATGATTTTGGGCTCGGTCACTTCTTCTTTGGACAGCTCGCCTACCACGCGGCCTTCCGCCATGACGATAAAGCGGTCGCTCATCGCCATAAGCTCCGGCAGTTCAGATGAAATCATGATTACAGCCACTCCTGACGCTGCCATGTTGTTGATAAGGTGATAGATTTCGTTTTTGGAGCCAACGTCAATTCCTTTTGTCGGTTCGTCGAGAATGATGATATTCGGGTCGCAGTTGAGCGAGCGGGCAATAACCACTTTTTGCTGATTTCCGCCTGACAGCGTTGCGACCTTGGTCTGAATTCTCGGCGCTTTAATGCGCAAGTTATCAAAGAAATGCTTGGCCCTTTTATCGATTTTCTTGTCGGATACGATAGAAGCCGTGCTGATCGCTTTCAGATTGGAGATGGTGATATTCTTGCGGATGTCCCATACAAAATTGAGGCCGTATTTTTTCCGGTCTTCGCTGACAATGGCAATTCCGTGTTTGACCGCCTGGTCGCTGCTGTGGATGTTGACTTTCCTTTGCTTGATGTAAATCGATCCGGATTTTATCGGCAGCATGCCGAAAATGGCCATGCACACCTCCGAGCGGCCCGCACCCACCAGCCCGGCAATGCCGAGCACTTCACCCGCTTTAACCGAAAAGGATACATTTTCAATCAGGTTTTTATTGGCGATATACGGATGCTCCACTGTAAGCCCTTCCACTCGCAACACTTCTTCGCCGATGGGGTTGCTACGCGCCGGGTACATGTTGGTCAGCTCCCGGCCGATCATATCAGCGATGATCCGGTTGGCATCATACTGTTCCCGTTCATATGTATTAATGTTGCGTCCGTCACGAAGTATGATAACCCTATCCGTCAGTTCCAGGATTTCGGCAAGCTTGTGGGTAACAAATATGATGCTCTTTCCTCTTTCTTTGAGCCTTCTCACAACATCAAAAAGCTGTCTGACGTCGGTATCTGAAAGCGACGTGGTGGGTTCGTCAAGTATGAGCACCTTAGGATCCATAGCCAGCGCCCGGGCTATCATGAGCATCTGCTGCTGCCCGATTGACAGCTTGCGGACATCAGCTCGCGGATCCAGGCTGATATGGTTGCTCTTGAGCAACTCCTCCGTCGTCGCGTACATTTTCTTGAAATCTACAAAAGGAGTTTTGCTCCTCCTGCCTTCACTGCCCTCTTTATCCTTCTGGAGCCTTTCAAGGCGCAGGTCCGACATATATATGTTTTCAGCTACGCTGAAATTTTTCAACACATTGATTTCCTGCGGAACGTACCCAATACCGCAGAGCATTGCGTCATTAGGATTAAGCGGCCTGATTTCTTCTCCATCAATTTTGAGAGTGCCCGTATAACTGCCGTGTGGATATATACCATTGAGCACTTTTAAGAGTGTGGATTTACCCGCTCCATTCTCACCGATGAGGCCAAGAACTTCACCGGGCAATACGTTAAGGTTAACGCGATCGTTAGCCAGCACCCCCGGAAATTTCTTGGTTATTTCGATCGCTTCGAGCACATAGCGCATATGAATCCTCCCTTTCACCGCTGAAATCGCTTCGTCGGTGAGGTATATAGAGTGCTTATTAAACAATAAATGATTTGTACTAATATTTATGCCAGTCTAGCAGGGTTCTTTAACCAAAACTCAGTGTATGCGGTTGGTTTCAGCGGTATGGGATGGGCTGATATTATCGGCCCATCCCCAATCACCGCCGTTGATCAGATTTTTGTCTTAACCTAGCTTAGTGTTTGCAAATATCTGATTATTTGAAGAATGTCTGCACTTCGGCCGCGATGCCACGGTGGAAGTCGATGCCATTCTCGCCCTGGCCGTCCATTGTGACAATGGGAGCTTCCAGGTCTGTCCATGCCGGAACTGTGCCGCCGCGGAACAGGGTATCGAGGTATTCCATGGTCTTATAGGCTTCCTGATACAGCGGCTGTGCCACAAGCGCGGTCACTTTGCCAGCTTCGAGATAATCAAGGTTGCCCTCGGTGGCGTCCATACCAACGATGACCAGTTCGCCGTCCTTTTTGCCGGCTTTGGTCGCGGCATCGGCCCAAGTGATGGGGCTGTTGCCGGTCGTACCAAATGCACCGATGATGTCGGGGTTGGCCTGAATTATCGACAGGTTAACAGCAGTCGCGCTGTCTACCTGGCCGCCTTCCAGCTCAACCGGGAGAACCTTAATGCCATCGAGATCATACTTCCCTTTCAAAGACTCCCAAGTCTTGATGAAGGATTCGCTGGCGGCGTTCTCAGTCACGTTTTTGGTGTTCTGGGTAATGGCAACGGAACCGGTTTTGCCGCTCAGTTTCTCAGCCATCAGCTCTGCAACCTGCTTGCCGTAGAGAACGGGGTCGCAAGCCATGTTGAACTTGAGGCCTTCGGGATAAGAACCGTCTTCCTGCTGGTGGTTGAAGTGCGGGATGCCGACGATAACGCCCTGCGATGCAACGCTGGCTATCGTTTCATAGGCGCCGGCATCGCCAGCCCAAAGCAACAGGCCATGGCCACCTTCAGCTGCGAAAGCCTCTGCAGCTGCGAAAGCTTCGGAGCTGTCGCCGCCCTCAGTACCGATAACCTTGGCATTGGTGTATCCAAGTTTTTCAGCAGCTTTCAGGAAGCCCAGCTGTACGATGCGGTGAACCGGATGGTTCATGTTGTCCATGCAGATAGCAACAGAATACTGTGTCGGATCATAATCAGCATCTGCAGGCGGCTCTTCAGCTGCAGGCGGCTCTTCAGCGCTGTCTGCGGGTGCTTCCGGTTGAGTCGCGGGAGCCTCTTCCGAAGCGCTCGGAGCCGGTGTCTCAGCAGCCGGTGCACAAGCTGTCAAGGACAATGCCATAAGCAGAGCCAGCATAAGGGGTAACAGTTTTCTCATAATGCTTTCCTCCTGTTTTAATAATTCCTGATTACAGGAAATCATTTGCTAATTGGACACTGCGCAGGAATACTGCGCTGCACTGCTCCGGCTCAACCTATTTTTTAAGGAAGCCGGATATAATCGATCTGCTAACATAGTTTGCGCAATCCCCTGCGGCGTAATCGGTTACGCCACGGTGTAATCGGTTACGCTCAGGTAATTATTAACGCGAATTGATATAATCATACTCACAATGCAAAATCGAATTACCGCCTCTGTACTATTATTGATTTTGGCGTAATCGGTTACGCCATCGTTAAAGAAACTTAATTTTTTGTTATTGCTATAATACTTCACTTATTCGAATCTGTCAATAGTGTAATAAGAGATTTTTTAGATGACCATATAGTACCTTATTTATACAGCGCCATGTTGCTGCGCAAAATGATCTGTGGATTAATGAGTATGGTATCGTCTACTTCAACATCTTCGGCTATGGTCTGATATAGCATTTTAAGCCCTATCTTCCCCTGGGCATACTGGTCCTGGAATATTGAAGCGATAACAACCCCCTGCTCTATATAATTGCGCAGTTCGTCGTAAATATCCGAAGTGATAACTGTAATCTTACCGCCCATGCCATGTTCCATTATGCTTTTTAGCACGCCGGAAGAGTTGAATGAATTAACGTATATACCCCCGATATCTGCATACTTGTCTAACAATTCATTGGTAGCGGTATATGCTTGCTGTACATTATCCAGGTTATAATACACCTCGGCAACATTAAGAGGCGTAATGTTCATCTGTTCAAAGAACCCCTCTTCAATTTCGGCATGTATGCCCTGCCCTTTCAAACCGGATGCGATTGCCACCTTTTTGGAGTGGTCCATATTCATCCACAGCAGCTCAGCGGCCATCTTGCCCGCCACGCGCCCATTATAGCGAATGCAGAATTTTCTGAGATCCCGATCAATATCGGTGACCGCAGTGGCAACGCATACCGATTTCTCTTTAAGAAGCTTGAAAGTCTCCGTCCTTTTCGCGCAGACAAGCAGACCATCGAAACCCGCTTGGGCAACATGCTCTAACGTCTTATTGAGATAGGCATCGCCTTCAGGCGAATTGCTGTCGCCTTTTTCATAAGAAAAATACTCAACCTGAATGTTATAGTCCTCCAATTCGGCGTATGCGTCCTGTGCCCCGCGCAGAAAGCTGCTGTGAAACTCCGGGAAACTAGTAAACGCAATAACTGCCAGCTTGATCTTTTTGCGGGCAAGACTCCGCGCCAAAGTATTCGGTTTAAAGCCCATCTCCTGCGCAGCAGCAAGCACCGCTTTGCGCGTCTCCATGCTCACCTTGGGCTTCTCATTTAATGCGCGGTATACAGTGGTTGTGGAAACACCCAGCCTCTGTGCGATATCATAGATGGTAATACGCTTTTTCATGGAATGTCGCCCTTCATATAGATTAAGCCCTTAAAATATTAAGCCCTTAAAATATTAAGCCCTTAACCCAGTCATCTTATGACTGTCAATTTTGTTTATATCATACCAGATATGACGCATGCAGGAAAGCAGAATTTTTCGTCGAATATGCATAGTGTAATCGGTAATACACTCTGATAATCAAAGGAGAAGCATAATGGATTTTTCAAAAAAGGTTTATCAGACAACGGTACAAAAAGGACAAATTGCAGTTTTCTGGTTAGGACAGGCCGGGTTCCTGATAAAAACCGATTCGGGAAAGCTCATAGCCATCGACCCGTACTTCTCCGACTGCGTGGAGAGGCTTATACCCGAAGAGGGATTAGGCTTCAAGCGTCTTATGCCGGCACTGTGTGCGGCGGACGATCTGGTATTTGACACACTGATCATCTCTCACGAGCACTACGACCATTTTGACGTCGATGCGATAAATGACATGATGAAAAACGGTCGCACCGTTGTCTACACTAATTCTGTTGCCGCCACGCAAATGATTGACATAGGCTTAGACGCTTCACGGGTGCATGTGTTGGAGAAAGCCCGTCCCGTAACTCTTGAAGACTGCACGCTTCTCCCGGTCGACTGCGATCACGGCGCGCTTGCACCTGAAGCAATGGGCGTTATTCTGGAGTTTCCGCATGTCAAACTGTATTATGCCGGCGATACTGCGCTGACGCCGGACCGGCTCCAGGTACCGCTGAAGACCCTCCCCGATGTCGCGATTTTGCCTATAAACGGCGCTTTCGGCAACCTAGATTCGAAAGCCGCAGCCGAATATGCCGCAATGCTTAAATGCCGTTTCCTTATTCCCTGCCATTTTTGGACGTTTCCGCTGCACTATGGCGAACCGATGAGGCTGATACGACTGTTGCCCGAACTGGCTCCCGAATGTACGCTGAAGATGCTGTGTCAGGGAGAATCGGCGCTGTTCTAATTCGGCTAAGTAGCTTTTTCCAGTGTATATATGTTTCCCTCCTACTATCTGAAGGATGTATCTTTCATAGCGACAGAGGCAGCCAGTACACCTCAAAGGCTGTGATGGGATTACTGCAGCAGTACGGGCTGCGCCAAAGCTTCTCGCGAGTTGGGATGCCAGGTGATAATG
>JBMNOT010000036.1:0-13583 GCA_050943225.1 Christensenellales bacterium
CAACCCGGAGGACCCCACCGCGATGCAGATGGCGATTGACATGGCGAAAAGCGTGGGCGCAGAGATTGCGATTGGCACCGACCCGGACGCCGACCGCATGGGCGCGGCGGTGCGCCGGGAAGACGGCAGCTTCACGATGCTCACGGGCAATCAGATCGGCTGCATACTGACCGATTACCTGCTGGAAAAACGCCGCTCAGCCGAACTGCTGAAACCCACGGACTATGTGATCCGCTCGTTTGTGTCCACCGATATGGCGGAGGCTATCGCCAAAAGCTACGGCGTTACCTGCCATACCGTGCTGACCGGTTTCCGGTTTATATCGGAGATCATCGCGGAAAACGAGGGCACAGACAGGGAATTCGTGTTTGGTTTCGAGGAAAGCTACGGGTTTTTGGCGGGTACGTTCGCGCGGGACAAGGACGGCGTGCTGGCGGGGCTGCTGCTGTGCAAGGCCGCGCAGCATTACCGCATCCAAGGCAAAAGCCTGCTTAATGTGTTGGACGGCCTGTACAGAAAATACGGGTATTACCGCGAAAGCGTCAAGAACTTGACGTTTGCCGGGCTGGACGGCATGGAGAAAATGCGGCAGCTGATGACGCGGCTGCGCGAGCGGCCCATCAGGGAGGCGGGCGGCTTCGTCGTGACGTGCGTGGAGGACTATCAGTCGCGCAAGAGCACGTTTGCCGACGGTCGTATCGCGGATATTGCGCTGCCTGCCACCGACGCGCTCAAGCTGCATTTTGAAGGCGGTGCATGGGTCTGCATCCGGCCTTCGGGCACGGAGCCCAAGATCAAGATCTATTTCGCGGTGCGCGGCAGTACAGCCGAGGAAGCGGCGCAGCGCATGGAGCGGCTGCAGGCGGGCATCGAAAAGCTCGTGTGACTGAGCTAAGAAACAAAACGGACGGGATTGCCTGTCCGTTTTTTGGTACCCTTCTTTTGATAGCTTGATTATAAAAGGGGATGAAACATGAACGGTCTATTTGTCACCATAACGGGGATGCATCACTATCTGGTGAAATCGGTTTTAAAACCCGGAATGCTGGTGCTGTTTGTGAAAGAACCAGACAATGAATACGACGAGAACGCGATCCGCGTGGACCTCGTACCGGTGGGGTGCGTCGGGTATGTGGCCAACAGCCCCCATACGGTGATCGACGGCACGATGAGCGCTATCCGCATCTATGATAGCATGGCGCGGGCCTGTTTTGCACGGGTAATGTTCGCGAAGGGCGGTTTCATTGTCGCGCGGCTGGAGCCGGACATTAGAGCCCAGGTTATTATGATAAGCATTGAAGATGAACAGGATGGTAAATATAGCGCCAGCGCAAATGGCGAATTCATTGATGAGCTTTGTTCGTATCGCCAGGAATAAAAAAGAAGAGCTTTCGCCCTTCCTTTTTTATGAGTATGGGGTTAGAACTTTCCTCCAGACATGCTGGACTCCGCATACTGAATCATCTTCTTGACCATGTTTCCACCTACACGACCGGCTTCCCGGGCGGAGATGTCTCCGTTGTACCCCTGCTTGAGGTTGACGCCGATCTCCGAAGCCACTTCGTACTTCATGGTGTTGAGCAGCTGTTTGGCCTGAGGCACCAGTGTCTGATTGCTGTTGCTTGCTGCCACATTCTTCACCTCCTTTTACTCATATTTTTCCGCCGTTTTTACAGAATACACATAGTAAATAAACACATTGATGACAAATGATGGGAAACAGCATTTTGTGGCCTCTTGCTGCACTGAAGAGGGCTTTCGGACATAATAGATAAAGCGGCCATAAAGGCCGCAGAAAAGGAGGTTAGCACAATGTCAAGACAAAAAGTGATGTCGGAAGCCTTGAAGCAGGAGATCGCCAGACGGCTTGGTGTAGATTCCATCGTCCTTGCGCAGGGTTGGGGCGGTGTTTCTTCAAGAGACTGCGGTAATATCGTGCGCGAGGCTATTCGGATGGCTGAAAGGTCGATGACTTGAGTAACCTCCGTCAGGATGAGGGGCCTGCAGCGTGGCCCCTTGTCCAACTACGGGCAGACGGGACGGAAAATAATGGATACCGTGCCGTTTGTATGATATAATGGCCGAAAGGAGGATGAGACTATGTTTACTATTGTGGATGTGTTCGCCAGAGAGATATTGGACAGCCGCGGCAACCCCACCGTAGAGGCGCAGGTGGAGCTGTCAGGCGGCGCTGATGCACGGGCCGCCGTTCCGTCCGGCGCTTCCACCGGCCAGTTTGAGGCGCTGGAGCTCAGGGACGGCGACAACAGCCGGTATTTGGGCCGCGGTGTGGAGAAGGCTGTGCAGAACGTAAATGACGTCATATCGGATCTGATCATCGGCATGGATGCCCGGAGCCAGGCCGATATTGACTACGCGATGATCGCGCGGGACGACACCAAAGACAAATCGGTACTGGGTGCGAACGCGATGCTGGCGGTATCGCTTGCGGTGGCGAAAGCAGCGGCAATACAGGCTGGCCTGCCGCTGTACCAGTATATCGGCGGCTGCAACGCACGCCGGCTGCCGGTGCCCATGATGAACATCATCAATGGCGGCAAGCATGCGGACAACAGCGTGGACATACAGGAGTTCATGATCATGCCCACGGGCGCGACCAGCTTTAAAAAAGCTCTGCAGATGTGCGCGGAAGTGTTTCATCACTTAAAGGCAGTGCTCAAGAACAAGGGTTACAGCACGTCCGTAGGCGACGAGGGCGGATACGCGCCCAACCTCAAGTCCAACGAAGAGGCGATCGAGACGATACTGGAGGCAGTCGTCAAAGCCGGCTACGAGCCCGGAAAGGACATCATGCTGGCGATAGACGCGGCGTCCACCGAGATGTACGAGGCGGCGAAAGCGAATGGCGAGGAAGGGCGGTATCTGTTCTGGAAGTCGGGCCGCAGCCTGTCTGCCGATGAGATGATCGATTTCTGGGAAAAGCTGTGCAAAGAGTATCCGATTATATCTCTGGAGGACGGACTTGCGGAAGAAGACTGGTTCGGCTGGCAGAAGCTGACCGAGCGGCTGGGCCGCAAGGTGCAGCTGGTGGGCGATGACCTCTTTGTGACCAATACCCAGCGGCTGTCGCGCGGCATCCACGAGAAAGCGGGCAACAGCATACTTATCAAGGTGAACCAGATAGGCACGCTGACCGAAACGCTGGAGGCGGTGGAAATGGCGAACCGGGCTGGCATGACAGCCGTCGTCAGTCATCGCTCCGGGGAGACCGAGGACGTGACCATCGCGGACCTGGCCGTAGCCGTTAACGCCGGGCAGATTAAGACCGGCGCACCGTCGCGCACCGACCGGGTTGCAAAATACAACCAACTGTTGCGCATCGAGGAGGAACTGAGCCTGATGGCCGAGTATCCCGGCGAAAACGCATTTTTCAATTTAAAACGGTGGTAATAAAGAGTACATATTTTGGTAGGTATAACTCTTGTGTAAACACAAACTGCGCGGGATCCGCGCAGTTTGTGTATTATTTACAGGCCCACCGAAATAGCGTAGTTTTAGGGTCTGATTCGTCGCTAGGCAGCAATTAGAAAGTCGTGTTGCAGAAGGTGACAGCTTCGATCTGGTTGATCGGAATAACCGTCACTTTGCCAAAGCAGTTGATACCGGGGCAATGGCCGCTGCCGCGCGTGATCAGCTTAACGCAGTCGCAGGTTACAGCACACAGAAGCCCGGTAAAGCAGCAGCTCTCGGTGCATATGGTAACGACTTCATCGACATTTTCGCACAACGAGTCGATCAGACAACGCCTGTTATCAGCAATACTGCCGTCCATAAGATGGTTATACCTCCTTCGAGCGAGTTTGTATATAATATACTATGGATTATATTTCAATGTGTGACAGTGCGGCGCAACAAGTCAGGCCCTCCGTCCGGAATGACAGAGGGCTAAACTTGGGGCGAAACACGAATCCAATGTCTGTAACTGAATAAACACGGATAATACGTAATCTAACAGCAGTATTGTAAAAGATAATGTGTTATAAGCCCCTGCCGAATGTCTCTGTGATAATTGAAGCCTAATAATTGTCTACGTGCGTGGTATGGTTATGGCGATTAACCCTTGGCGGAGAAAGCCGCACTATTTAATGTGCGTATAGTCTTTATCAGTCGGGCAAAATAATATCATCGATAACTCGAAAAGGAGCCTGATAGTTATGAAAAGACGCAGGAACAAACCCAAACCCGACGACCGGAGCGACAACGCGGCGCGGATACAGAAGAACATCAACATGACGATCCACAACATGGAAGCCGCGGATGAGATGATTGCCAAAACCTCGGATCCAAAAACAAAAAAGGCGCTGATGGAGAAAAATGAGCGGCGCCGCCAGGCGCTTGAAGGCATGCGCAAAGAAATGAGGGATGAAAGCCCGTACAGCGACTAAAGCGGCTTGTTTATCGAAAAACCAACGACCACGCCTAATAATACGCCCAGGCAGCGGATGAGCAATCCGGCGCCCGGGCTAAAGGCGTTTGCGCTGCGCGGAATGCGCAGCTTTTTAATATGCCTGCAAATGCCCGCGTTTGACTGGACCGCGAAATGTGTTAGAATGGGGATGACGGCGGACAGCCGTATTGCATGGAAACCGCGCGGCAAAAGCCGCGAGCAGCGAGGTGCTTTTGTGAAGAGGAAAAGATCTGCGCGGCTGGTTATACTGGTAACGGCGTTTGTTTTCCTGGCAGCCGCGCTGGGCGGCTGCATGAGCGATTCGACCAGGCCGGTGGTCGTCACCGCAACGCCCGCGCCCGCACCCGAGCCCACGCCGGTACCCGCGCCCGAGCCCACGCCCGAGCCCACGTCCGAGCCCACGCCGGAACCCACTCCTCAGCCCACGCCAACGGACCCCATTGAGCAGATCATTGCGTCCATGTCGGACCGGGAGCTGATCGGGCAGATGGTGATGATCGGCTTTTCGGGGCAGAGCGACATGAGTGAAGACGCCAAATCACTGATGAAAGAATACGCCGTCGGAAACGTGATACTGTTCGGGTGGAACACCAACACGTTCGCGCAGACGAAAAAGCTGACGGAGAAGATCCGCAGCTATAACGCTACGGACATACCGCTGACGATCGGCATCGATATTGAGGGCGGCAGCGTCACCCGTTTCCGGGGCCAGTGGAAGCCGTTCATCAGCTCGGCGAAAAAGCTGGGCGAAGTGAACGACCCGGAGCGCGTATTCAACCAGTATAAGCGCATCGGCGAACAGCTGAGGGAGATCGGCATCAACCTCAACCTGGCGCCGGTGATGGATATAGCGCCTAACCCGTCCGCGACATTCCTCGGCAACCGCATGTTTGGCAGCAAGCCTGAAAAGGTGGCGCCGCTGGTCGTCGAGGCGGTGAAGGGCCTTCAAGCCGGCGGCATTGCGACGATGGGCAAGCATTTCCCCGGACATGGCAACACCGCGGCAGATTCCCATCATACTCTGCCGGTGCTGAAAGCCACGCTGGAGGAGATGGAGGCGTACGAGCTGGTGCCCTTCCAGGCCGCCATCGATGCCGGGCTGGACGCTATGCTGGTGGCCCACCTGTCGTATCCCAATGTGGACCCGGATTACATCACGTCGATATCGCCCACGATTATAACCGGCCTGCTGCGCAATACCATGGGTTTTAAGGGCGTTGTGTTTTCTGACGACATGCGCATGAAGGGCATCCGCGGCAAGTATTCGGTGGGCGAGGCTGCGGTGCTGCACATATTGGCGGGCGGCGATGTGGTGCTGATCGGAATGCATAAATCGCTGCAGACCGAAGTGCTGGACACGCTGTACCAGGCGGTGCAGGACGGGAGACTCACGCGCGAGCGGCTGGAGGAGAGCGTGCGGCGCATACTCCGGATGAAGCAGAAGTACAACGAGGGCTTTGCCGTCTCATAGAACCGCAGCGGCGATTTGAATCAGGGATACTTAAATAACCTTGAAAAGATGTTGAAACAATAAGGGGCTGCTGGTAAAAAATATCAGCAGCCCTTATAAAAACGGAGCAGTTACTCAGAGGGCACAGGCTGCGCCGTTAATATACACAATTGCAGAAACTCTATTTTAGTTTCTGATCACTTGTCAGAAAATCCCTGGACGAGAGCGCTGAGATCCGGCGTCACGACTCTCAGAGCGTCAAATTCCCCTTCAAAATCCTTGCCTTCTACGACTATCTTATATTCACAGCATTTCGGACAGGGCCTGTCACAGAAAGTAACAGTAAAGGGTTCGCTGATTTCGACTTCCAATTCGTCGATGTCGTTCTCGACATCGAACTCCTTGAGATATCGCCAGGTCTGAATGACCTCAGAATACCCGTCGCAGGTTCTTATCAGCTTGAAGAGCAGGTCGACTTCGACTTCGTGTTCGTTGCCTTCCTCGTCCTCGGCTTCCCAAACAATGATGCACGAGAACTCAATTTTGACTAACGGGTTGCACAGATGGGAAGTATCCACCAGCACCCGGTTCAAAATGAAGGACTGGCGTTCCTCTACACAGCCGTCATCTATTTCAAAGAATGCATCCTGCGGATGGGTTCCACATACCAAAAACAGTTTGAGCTCAGGCTTCTTGCATTCAGGCTCCTTACGCGATTTAGATTCACGCTCACGCTCATGCCTGATGGGGTGGCAATCCCACCCAGGATTGCTAATGCAACATAGTCCGTATGACACTTGAAGCATCTCCTCCTTATAGTAGTATAGAGTATAATTGATACCCCAATATATACTCTAATACATTATATGTACTTAGGATAAATTGGTTATCTTATTTATTTTGGACTGCTTATCATTTAATAAAAACCTTTCATAGATTGTACTTATTTTGAAGCGGTTTCAATTTTTCGTTATCTCTCCTTCGGGGGTTTTTTTGTTTTGCCTTTGCCGGGCGAACCAAAGCGCGGCGCGCTCATAAGATACAGCATACGGGCTTTTTGGAGGAGGGAGATATATGCCGGACAACCGCATACAAGGGATAAGGCGGACTGCATGGCTGGACGACGTGCGAAAGTCTCACAGCTGTGAGGAGATACGCGATCTGTTTCAACGTCTGTACAGTGACGACGCGATACAGGCGATAAATATGCTCAACGACGAGAAGCTGTCGTTTCCGACGCTGCACATACTGCGGCCGGAGATCAGCAAGCTGTCGTTGTGGGGATCGTTGAGCGAACGGAACCGGAAGGCATTGGAAGTGGAAAAAGACCTGCTGGCACGCCGGCATCCGGGCCGCGGCATGACGGAGGATGAGCTCCGCGCCATACTCAGATGGATGCTGCGATCGGGGAGCGACGATGTCAGCCTGGGCGAGGAGTATGATACCATCATGGACCTCGCTGCGCTGCTGCTCATCAAGGAATACCGCGAGACGGACGTTCTGCCCCTGCTGGTGGACATCATATTCAGGCGGCACCGCATGGGGCTGAATACGCACGATGCGGAGTGGGCGCTGTTTGAAAGCGGCAACCCCGAATGCATCGCGATGATTGCCCGGCGCCTGCTGTCGCAGGACGCGCGCGACGTATCCATGGCGCGGCGGCTGCTGAAATTCATCCCGTGCCCTGAGCAGGACGATGCGGCGGCGCAGTACCAGTGGGTGATACAGTGGCTGGGTCGTAACCGGCGGTACCTTGCGTATACGGGGGAGAGCAACCAAAAGTGCAGCACACCGCGGCCGTTCCAGGTTGTGCTGGAGCGCAAATACCTGCAGCGGGCGCTGGACGCGGGAGAGCTGCTGCCGGTGGAAGAGGCCGCTGTGGCGGTGTTCAGCCAGCTGCCTCCGGAAGATAAAGAGCTGCTCAGCGAATACTCGCAGTACCTGCGCGCAACCGGCGGGGCGCAGTGGCGCCGGTGGATGCAGAGTAGCCTTATGGAGCAGATTGCCGCGGCGCGGCGCTGGCAGGGGGTGAGGTACGTATGATCGTGGCAGGCGGCCAGACATTGAGTACCACACCCGTATTCGAAGGCTTTGTGCCGGACACGCTGCAAGCGGACATATTAAGAACGCTGATGAACAGCAGCCATACTTATCGCTATGAGAGCCTGACCCACCTGGCGGCAGAGCTCAAAATACGGGGCAGCATTGTAACCGCCTCGCGCGACCTCGCGCATAGCGGCCTGAAGTTCAGGGTGTTCCGGGATACAGTCGCCAATCCTGATTACTGGCGGCGCACGCCGGAAGGCGGCTTTGCGCTGCGCGGCGACGTGCTGCCGTCCGACGCCATACTGGACATCTACCAGAACGGCTCGAAATACGGCACCGAATGCGCCACCGCCATGCTCATTGTGTTGTATAAAGCGATGCTGGACGTGATGCCGGTGGACACGTTCAACAGGCTGTATGCCGACATTTACCTGATGGACTGGAAACAGATTGACCGCGACCTCGCGCTCTACATGCGCGATTCAGCGTCCGATTTATTGCCGGGCGACGCGCGTTATTTTAAAAACCCGGACGTGGACCCGCTGACGCCCGAATGGCAGGGCGAGAATGTCTATTATTTGGGCGGCGGGCGGTATTACGGCCACGGCATGGGCATCGCGGATGCGGATACCATCATTCGCAATCTGAACAGGCACCGAAAGAGCGGCTCTACCCGGACGGCGTATCTGGACGACTCCGTCAAGCGCCAGGACTACCTTTTTCTGTCGCGGTATCTGAAACAGACCGGCGGCTGACGGGCGGAGGGCAGGCGAGTCAGAAAAAGCGGCGGGGGAACGCTGCTGCCGCCATACAGATAACAATCATGATGACGATAAACGCCACCATGCTAAGCCCATAGGCGATGAAGAGCAGCAGCGATCTCATGGCGTTCCCTCCCGCTACATTATATGCGGCGGCCAGCGCGTCTTACTCAGATAACGGCACTGTTTTAAGATGAAGTGGTGATCAGTATTGCGGCGAAACAAAAATCGGCAAATCAGAACGCGGCAAGCCTTCGGCTTCGCTTAAACAGCGGGTGCGATGACTGCCGCGTTTTTTCTGTACAATGTCTCGTCCTTTTGGTGGAGGATGCCATGCCATATATGCAAAGCCTCGGGAAGCAGGCCATGCTGCTCGGATTATGTCGGATAGCACTTCAAACAGAGTGAACAGGTTATGGTTTGGAAAGAAAAGCGAAGGGCAACATGACGGGTGTTCAGTACCCGCTTTAACAGCCGCTTTTTGCTTCCTATTTAACCGTATTTGATTAATACTAAGGAAATATTGTGACTGTCCTTGAACGGATGTTGAATATGTTGTAAAATGTGAAAGCAAAACGTATAAATTAAAACAGGAAATGTACGGATATTTTGCACATTGTTCAAGTATATAGCGGTTTGGACAGGATGTCATGGAGAATGCGCGGCTGAAGCGGACCGAAGGAACGCATTTCACGGCCGACGCGCTCCCGAGATGAATAAAAAGGAGAAGACAATTATATGAAAGGCATCATTCTGGCAGGAGGTTCGGGAACGCGCCTGTATCCAATCACGAAATCGGTATCTAAGCAGCTGCTTCCGGTGTACGATAAGCCCATGATTTATTACCCGTTGTCCACGCTGATGCTGGCAGGGATACGGGATATATTGATCATATCGACTCCGGTCGATTTGCCGCTGTTTGAAAAACTGCTGGGCAGCGGGGAGGAGCTGGGCCTGAACTTTTCCTATAAAGTCCAGCAGGCTCCCAACGGCCTTGCCGAAGCTTTTATCATTGGAGAAGAGTTTATTGGCAATGATTCCTGCGCGCTGGTGCTGGGAGACAATATTTTCTACGGACAGGGGTTCACCCAAAGCATCCGGGAGGCGGCGCAGCTCAAAAGCGGTGCGACCATATTCGGTTATTATGTCAACGAGCCGCGCGCATACGGCGTGGTGGAGTTCGACCAAAACGGGAAAGCTATTTCCATCGAAGAAAAACCGGCGCATCCCCGATCCAACTATGCGGTGCCCGGGCTGTATTTTTACGACAACGACGTGGTGGAAATCGCGAAAAGCATCAAGCCCTCCGCGCGCGGTGAGCTCGAGATCACCACGGTCAACGAAACGTATCTGAAAGAAGGAAAGCTCAACGTCAAGATACTGGGTCGCGGCGTCGCATGGCTCGATACCGGGACGTATGAAGACCTGATCGCGGCAGGGAATTTTGTAGCGACCATTCAAAAACGGCAGGGTTTATACATCGCCTGCATCGAGGAGATCGCCTACCGCATGGGGTATATCGGCAGGACACAGCTTAAGAAACTGGCGCAGCCGCTTATCAAGACCGAATACGGACGATACATCGACAGGTTGGCCGAAGGAGGAAGGGTGGATGGCGAGTATTAAGGTCACCGAGACGAAAATTGCAGGGCTGGTGATCATTGAACCGCAGGTGTTTGGCGACGAGCGCGGTTATTTTATGGAGACTTACAATGCTAAAACGTTTGCCGATGCCGGCCTTCGTATGCATTTCGTGCAGGATAACCAGTCCAAATCTAAAAAAGGCGTGCTGCGCGGGCTGCACCTGCAGTTGAAATACCCGCAGGGCAAGCTTTTGTGGGTCGTATCGGGCGAGATATTTGACGTGGGTGTAGACCTGCGGCGGGGGTCGCCCACCTACGGCGAATATGTGGGCACGATTCTTTCCGGCGAAAACAAGAAGATGTTCTATATACCGGAGGGATTCGCGCACGGTTTTCTGGTGCTTTCTGACGAAGCGGTGGTGGCCTACAAATGCACGGAGCTGTATCATCCGGAATATGACGTCGGCATCATATACAATGACCCCGATATCGGCATTGATTGGCCGCTGGGCGGCATGGAGCCCATACTCTCTGACAAGGATAAAAGGCTGCCGACGCTTAAAGCGGCAGGCTACGAATTTTAACTGGGGGATAAAATGAAAAAAGTATTAATTACCGGCGGAGCAGGATTTATTGGCACAAATTTCGTAAAATATATGCGGCGCACGCATCCGGACTGGATGCTTGTCAACCTGGATGTACTAACCTATGCGGGCAACCTCGCAAACCTGAAGGAGTTCGAGACCGACCCGCTTTACGTTTTTGTGCGGGGAGACATCACCGACAGGACGCTGGTGCCGCAATTGTTCGACAAATACGATTTTGACTATGTCGTCAATTTCGCCGCGCAAAGCCATGTGGACCGCAGTATCCTCGATCCGGAAATATTTCTGCGCACCAACGTGCTGGGGACGCAATGCCTGCTGGACAGCGCCAAGGCAAAGTGGCAGGTCGGCAAGGATGAGCAGGGGTATCCTGTTTACCGCGAAGGCATCAAATTTCTTCAGGTCTCCACGGACGAGGTATACGGAACGCTGGAGAAAACGGGAAAGTTTACCGAGACGACGCCGCTTGCGCCCAACAGCCCGTATTCGGCGAGCAAGGCGTCCGCGGATATGGTGGTGCGCGCCTATGGTAAGACATTCCACCTGCCCGCCAACATCACACGCTGCTCCAACAACTATGGGCCTTACCAGTTTCCTGAAAAGCTGATTCCGCTGATGATCGGCAATGCGCTGGAGGACAAGCCTCTGCCCGTTTATGGCGACGGCATGCAGGTGCGCGACTGGCTGCATGTTGCCGATCACTGCAGTGCGATCGAAACGGTCCTACTGAAAGGACGGGTGGGCGAGGTATACAATATCGGCGGCAATAACGAGAAGGCCAATATTGAGATTGTCCGGCTGATTCTGAAAACGCTGGGAAAGGATGAGTCGCTGATCCGGCACGTCGAGGACAGGCTGGGTCATGACCGCCGCTATGCGATCGATAATACCAAGATCACGTCCGACCTCGGATGGTCGCCGGCGTACACGTTTGAGCGCGGCATAGCCGAGACCATCGAGTGGTACCTTGCCAACCGCGAATGGCTGGAAAACGTGCGAAGCGGCTCATATCAGGCATACTATGAACTGTATTATGGCGGAAAATGAGCCGTAGAGTTTACCAAAAGCCATCCGGACAGCCCGGAAGCAAGAAAATACATCCCGGATTTAATTTTGAAAGGATAATTTGTAAATACATTATACGGGTATATCATGATATTGCGACATAAACTGCGGAAACAAAAGAAGAAAAACCCCGAAATAGAGACTCCGATTTTTTTAGGTTCAGTGCCGGAAGGGATTGAGTATCTTTTACCGTCCGATATTGAAATCTGTGACGGATACTTTTACGCTCTCAGTGATGATCCAAATATCACACTAAGAATATCAGTGGAGCAGACTGCCATTTCTGTCAGTCTGAGCATTTCTGCTGAAAATACCGAATGTGTTTCCGCTATAAATTATTCTAATGACGAAATCATGAACTTTTCCGAAGAGAAAAAAATAATTATTGGAAAAGCCGACGGAAAAGTATATGATCGCAATATCGTTTTTTCTTCTCCCGTTCACTGGATTCGCTTTGACCCGGTGGATCAGGCCGGTAAGTTCTCCGTCAATAAGTTTCACATCCGAGTGACCGATCCGGATACCCTGGGAACTGCGGGCGAAGAGATTACGTTTCTGCCGGAGTTATCCATTGAAGATACTATAAATGCTTTGTCGGAACGGATCACCAGCCAAAACTGGCGTGCGGACGATTTCGCTGTTTTTGTGACTCATGATATCTCAGGTACCGGCGCGCCGCTGCTCTGCAGGAAGATGAGCGCTTTCGCCCGGAAAGCGGGCAAGCATACTGTTATTATTTCCTTGGCGCCCGTTTCATCTTCCGAACTTATTCAGCAGTTTCAGCAGGATTGCGATGTGCTGCTTATCTTAATGCAGTCTGCAGAGATTGAGCGCGTTGCTCAAACGCTTGCCAAATTGGGGATAAAGTTGGCAGTTTTAAATACGGTGGTTTCCGGTTCTGCTTTGAAATATTTTCACGAAGCCGGTTTTAAGACCATCTGCCTCATTCATGAGATGCAGGGGGCGCTGAAGCTCCTGCAGGCTCAAAGATGGATTGAGGATTTTGCGCTGTATGCAGACCAGGTGGTGTTTCCGGCTGCCTGCGTGCGCGATGAGTTTATTCGCTTTGGCGGCAATGTGGGAGACAAATCGGTTATATTGCCGCAGGGATATTACAAGGCTATTGAGACAAAACCGGACAGCGCGCTGAAAAGCAGGCTTCTAGGCAGGTTTAACATTCCCGAGGGTGCGAAGCTCATTGCTGGCGCGGGTACGATTAACTTCCGAAAAGGGGTGGACCTTCTGCCTCTGATAGCGAAAGAGCTTAAAAAACTGGGCCCTGCTGATTATCATTTTCTGTGGCTTGGAACGAGCGATGATGCCGCATATGATATATTCCTGCAGGACCAGATAATAAGGATGGGGCTTGCCGACAGGTTCCATTTTACAGGTTATATCGCGGACGAGAAAGAATACATGGATATATTCGGCGGATGCGATGCTTTGGCCCTGGTATCCCGTGAGGATCCTTATCCTTCCGTAATGATTGAAGCGATGGCGGCGGGTACGCCGGTCGTGGCGTTTATGAGAAGCGGCGGCGCGGAAGAACTGCTCGCGGATGAGAGAGGTTACCTGGTGGATTATTTGGATATCAGCCAGTATGCGCTTACTCTGCACCGCATCTGCAATGAGCATGGGTTTGCT
>JBMNOT010000037.1:0-13531 GCA_050943225.1 Christensenellales bacterium
GCCAGAAGTTGTGCACCCACAGCCACCGGGGCAGCTGATAGGCACTCGGCCCCAGATGCTGCGCGTTCAGTATGAACGATATCGTCTGTTCAGTCTCCAGTACGCGCATCGCGCCGAAGAATGCAAAGAATATCGGAAGCGTGATCAGCATGGGCAGACAGCCGGCCAAAGGCTTTATGCCCTCGGCTTTATACAGCTCCTGCTTCTTTTTCTGCAGCTGCTGCGGATTGTTGGCATAGCGCTTTTGCAGCGACTGCAGCTTGGGCTGAATCATCTGGACCTTGCGCGCGCTGTTCTTCTGCCTCAAATCCAGCGGCAGAATAACAAGGCGCACCAGCACCGTGAGTATCAGTATCGCCCCGGAATAATCGTGAACGAAGCTGTAAACCCACCTCAGCAGCAGAAGAAAGAAGTCAGAGATGAAGTTATTGCTTAAAAAACTCAAAGCTTTAAGTCCTCCGTCATCGTTTGGCGGCCTTAGGGAACGGGGTCATACCCGCCCTTGCAGAAAGGGTTGCACCTCAGCACACGCCATATGGACAGCCGCAGCCCTTTAAGTGCGCCGTACCGCTCAATAGCCTGCACAGCGTACTCGGAGCACGAAGGCGTGAACCGGCAGGCCTGCGGCAGATAGGGTGAAATTGCCCGTTTGTAAAACCGGAACAGTGAAATCAATGCGCGCTTCATGATGACTTGTCCATAAGCCCCGCCTTTTTGAGCAGCTTGCCGACCGAAGCAACGATGTCCGCATATGTCATATCTTTGGCAGATTCCCTTGGGGTAAACACCAGCAAACAGTTTTTTGAAACTCCGCCCAGCATCGCAAAAAAGGCTTCCTTCATCCGCCTTTTCAGCCTGTTGCGCTGCACGCTGTTGCCCAGCTTCCGCGATACGGAAAAGCCCACCTTCAAATGAGGCGTTTTGGTGACGACATATACAAGCACCATATGGCTATCCGAAACGGATCGCCCTCTTCTGTAAACATATCTGAATTCTTTGTTGCGCCTCAGCGAATATTCTCGCCTCAATGATCTTTCCTATCCATGCGGCAAAAAATGCCGGGGAAGCCGGCATCAAGCTCTTTAAGCGGAAAGTACCTTTCTTCCCTTGGCTCTTCTGCGCTTCAACACATTCCGACCAGCCTTGGTCTTCATTCTCTTTCTGAATCCGTGCTCTTTCTTGCGCTGCCTCTTCTTCGGCTGTAGCGTCCTCTTCATGGTTGCAGTCTCTCTTTCCTGTTTTAAGCCATATATTTTAAGCCAAAATCGGCCTGTCTCGCTAATAAGACGGATATATTATATTGAAGTCCCCCTCTGATGTCAACCTCAATGATTTGCCAGCTCTACGTTGTCAAATGATTTGCCAGCCCTTGGTTAACAAAGATTTCTGTTCAGCCCAGCTGCCAGAAAATCCATCCCGCCAGTACCGCCTGCACCGCAAGCGCGATGGGTACCAGCACAGAGAACTTGGGCTTTCTGGTCTTGTGCGAAAAAACAAGCATCGCCACGTACACACCCGCCGCGCCGAAAAGCAGTGCCCATGCGATCAGCGCTCTTTCGGACACGCGCCTTTTTTTCAGCCTGGCCGCCCGTTTATCTGCCGCGCACAGGGCAAAGCCCGCGATATTCACCGCCAGCAAAGCCGCCCCGGCAATTACCGACTACCTAGGCATATTATCCTCACCGCCTGTTTATTTTATCCATTTGCGCCTTGCCCGTCAACTGACAATGTTTTGATTTTTGCATCCAATAAGTATATAATCATGCTTAATGATTTACCCATCATGACCAAACTGACAAAGGAAAAGCGCAAGTATCGGCGCTGCGGCAACCGACATGCAGACATCCAAACTGTTGCAACGGCTTTCATCCGGCATATTCACCGAGCTTGCCAAAGAAAAGGCGGCTCTGCACGCAGCCGGAGTGGACGTTATTGACCTGGGCGTGGGCACGCCCAACATCCCGCCAGCCCATGCCATCAAGCAGACCATCGCCGAAGAAGCGATGAAAGACACCAGCTATGTTTACGCCATCGGCGATTTGCCCGAGCTGACCGAAGCGGCGTCAGCGTGGTATCAGCGGCGGTACGGCGTTACGCTGGACCCCGCCGCCGAGATATGCTCGGTGCTGGGCACGCAGGAAGGGTTGGCGCACTGCTGCCTGCCCATCATCGACCCGGGCGACACCGTGATACTGCAGGACCCCTGCTATCCCGCGTTTTTTGTGGGGGCGGCTCTCGCCCATGCCGAGGTGTTCCGCATCCCGCAGCGGCCCGAAAAAGGATTTATCATCGACTTTGCCGACATACCGGCGGATGTGGCCCGGCGTGCCAAGCTGATGATCGTGTCGTATCCCAACAACCCCACCACAGCGGTGGCGCCGCCGTCGTTTTACGACGACCTGGTCACGTTCGCCAAAGATAACGATATTTTTATCATTCACGACAACGCCTACAGCGAGCTCACGTTCGACGGCCTGCGCGTGGGCAGCTTTCTCGCGCACAAAGGCGCGAAGGACATCGGCGCGGAGTTCAACTCCCTGTCCAAAACGTATGGATACGCGGGCGCGCGGCTCGGCTTCTGCCTGGGCAACGCCGACTATATCGCGGCATTAAAGCAGGTCAAATCCAACACCGACTACGGCGTGTTCCTGCCGGTGCAGCGGGGAGGCATCCGTGCGCTGATGTGCGACGATGCCGTCATCCGCGCCACCGCCGCCGAGTATGAACAGCGCCGCGACATACTGATCCGCGCGTTTGCCGACGTCGGCTGGGCCATCACGCCGCCCAAAGCCACGATGTTCGTCTGGGCCAAAACGCCGGACGCCTGGCCGGACGATGTCGCGTTCGCCAAAATGCTGATGCGCAAAGCGGGCGTCATCGTGGTGCCGGGCAGCGCTTTCGGCGATCTGGGCAAAGGCTACGTGCGCATCGCGCTCGTGCAGGACAAAGAGTGCATCGAGGAAGCCGCGCGCCGCATCGGCGCCTGCCTGTGAGCCGAATCCGGCTCTCAGACCGGTTGCTTTAAGCTTCCTCGGGCTGCAATACACTTTTCGGAGGCCAAACGATGCAATACTTTGTAATCGACGCGTTCACAGACAGGCTTTTTTCCGGCAACCCCGCGGGCGTCTGCCTGCTGGAGAATTGGCCGGAAGCCGCCGTGATGCAAAGCATCGCGATGGAGAACAACCTCTCGGAAACGGCTTTTCTGGTGCGCGAGAGCAGCGGCGCATACGGCCTACGCTGGTTCACGCCGGAAACGGAGATAGACCTGTGCGGCCATGCCACGCTCGCCAGCGCATTTGTGCTGATGAACGAAGTGCAAGCGGTATCCGGCTCAGTGGAGTTCCACACTAAAAGCGGCACGCTGACCGTCTCACAAAGCGGCGATGTGTTCACCATGGACTTTCCCAGCCGTCCGCCCGTTCCCTGCGAGGTTCCGCCTCGGCTGGAGCAGGCTTTGGGCGCATCCATACTGGAAGCGCACGCCTCGCGGGATCTTCTGGTGCTGCTCGAGAACGAGGATGCCGTCAGAAACCTTCGCCCCGACTTTTCGCTGCTGAAACAGCTTAAAGACGTATTTGCCGTCATCGTCACCGCCAGGGGTACGGACTGCGACTTTGTTTCACGCTTCTTCGCGCCGGGCATCGGCGTCCCGGAAGATCCGGTCACCGGCTCGTCCCATTCCACGCTCATCCCGTTCTGGCGTGCGCGGCTCGGCAAAAAGCAGATGATCGCTAGGCAGCTCTCCGCCCGCGGCGGCACGCTGATGTGCGAATACTGCGGCGACCGCGTCAAAATCGGTGGCACCGCCGTCTGCTACCTGCGCGGCGAGATCAACCTGTAATTCCGTAATAAAAGGTTAAGAAGCATCTGGCCCGATTTTAAATGACGAAAGACCGGCAGGCACAGATTTCCATCCGGCTTTCCTCATATTTTTTTCTTTGCCGCAAACAATAGAGGCGTAGAGTTCACAGCATAAAAAGCCGGAACCGGTGCGTTCAGCGGGCTCCGAAAGCAAGCGCCCGCAAAACACGAGACAGCAAGGCTTATGACACACGCGGACGTTCGCACAGGAGCCCCATGAGGGTCTAGTGAATAACGGCAGCGATACCGGCTTATCGCTTGTGCCAAAGCATAGGCGGAGTTTTCCGCAGCCCCTCAGTATGGGCGCATACGGTATAAAGCTATGAACTCGGATCAAAAAGCGGCGGCGCGGGACTTATGGTCTTAGTGCCGTCGTCTTATTTTAGCGGCTATTTGACATTCATGGCCTCCAGCCGCGCGATGCTCTCTTGGTTGCCCGCCACAATCAGTCTATCGTCCTTTTCTATTACATCATCACCATGCGGCGAGCTGTTTATTTCGCTGTTTTTCTTGATCGCGATCACGTTCACACCATATTTCTTGCGCAAATCCAGCTCGAGCAGGCTCTTGTTCTCCCACTCGGGCAATACGGAAATATTCACGATCCGAAGATCCCCCGCTATCTCGATATAGTCCAGAATGTTGGAATTCGCGAGATTGTGCGCCACGCGCAGCCCCATATCCCGCTCGGGGAACACCACGCGGTCTGCGCCGGTCTTATACAGCACCTTGCCGTGCAGCTCACTTATTGCCTTGGCGAGCACAAAGCCCACGCCCAGTTCCTTGCATAGCATCGTCACCAAAATGCTGGCCTGGATATCGATGCCGATGGCCACCACGGCCACGTCAAAGTTGCGGAGCCCCAGCGCTATCAGCGCCTTTTCATCCGCTGCATCAGCTTGTACGGCGTGCGTCACATACGGGGCGATCTCGGCCACCAGCGCTTCGTCGCTGTCCACAGCCAGCACTTCCTGCCCCAGGCTGGCAAGCCCCCTGGCCACGCTTTGTCCAAAGCGTCCCATGCCGATAACGGCAAACTGTTTTTTCGCCATTTACCCCACCATAAACCTTTCCTCCGGATAACGGATGCCGGAAGGCATTTGCCCCGCCCGGCTGGTCAGCGCAATTACCAGCGTCATCAGACCGATGCGGCCCACAAACATCACCACCATCAATACGATCCGGCTGGCGGCGCTCAAATGCGGCGTGATGCCGGTGGACAGGCCCGCTGTGCCAAACGCAGCCACCACCTCATATAAGATGTTCTCCGAGGTGAACAGGCCGCCGCGGCCGCTTTCAATCGCCATCAGCGTCAGGGAAGCCGCCATTACAAGCACAAAACCGGTCAGCGCAATCACGATCGCACGCTGCACCGTACCGGGCGACACTCGCCGCCTGCGCAGCGTGATGTCCCGCCGTCCTAAAATGCCGGAGAACGCGAACAGCGCCACAACCGCCGCCGTCGTCGTTTTAATTCCGCCGCCGGTGCTCGCGGGCGATGCGCCGATAAACATCAGCAGTATCATAACAAACTTGGTGGCCGGCATCAAATCTCCCTGGTGTATCGTGCTAAAACCGCCCGTCCGGGGCGTCAGCGCCTGGAAAAACCCGCCCAGCACCGCGTCTCCGGTGCCCAAGGCGCCCAATGTTTTGTCATTCCCCAGTTCCGCTGCGTATACGGAAACCAACCCCAGCACTATCAGTATCAGGTTGGTCACCAGCACCAGCTTGGTGTACCGCGAAAGCCCCCTGCGTTCACGGATGCGGCTTATGCTGAATATGTCGGTAATCACCCAGAAACCCAGCCCGCCGAGATACACCAGCACTATCAGCGTCAGCAGCACCAAGGGGTCGGAGGCAAACGGCGCCATGCTGCAGTACGGCGAAAACTCCCTGCCCATCAGATCAAACCCCGCGCTGCTGAACGCGGAAACAGCATGAAACACGCTGTAATACACGCCCTTCAGTCCGAACATGGGCACAAAACGGATGGCCAGCAGCAACGCGCCGGTGAGTTCGGCGATCAGCGTTACCCGAATCACCTTCAATACCAGCTTGACCATACCGGAAAGGTCAAATTCGTTCCACATCTCCCGGATAATCATGCGCTCGCTCAGCGTGATGCGCTTGCCGGCCAGAAAGAACACCATTGTCGTCACCGTCATCAGCCCCAGCGCCCCCACCTGGAACAGCACCAGCAGCACGATCTGCCCGAACAGCGAAAACGTCGTCCCCGTATCCGTTACCACCAGGCCTGTTACGCAAACCGCCGATGTGGACGTAAAAAAAGCGTCTAGGAAAGACAGCGGACGACCCGTCGTCGTAGCGGCCGGAAGAGACAGCAAAACCGCACCCAGCAGTATCAGCACGACAAAACCCGCCACGATGACCTGCGTGGGGTGAAGCTTTACACCTCTCTCCAAAACACCGTTTTTATTTCCCATGTGTCACGAAAACCTTTGGATTGTTTTATGGTATTTTTATAAACCGCGGCTTCCGGCTGTCGAAAGCGCAGACATACCTAAACCCGATATCCTTTAATACATCCAGCGTTTCGGCAACGGCATGTCCCACCGCGCTCTCATAATGCGCATCTGAGCCCACCGTCATCAGTTCGCCGCCCAGCTCGTAATAGCGCCTTATAATCGCCGTCTCCGGCATGGTGGACGGCGTCATGTGCAGCCCGCTCGTGTTCACTTCCAGCGCCTTGCCGCGCTCAATCAGCGTTTTCAGCAGTTCGTCCACCGCGTCCGCATATTCATCATAGCGCAGCATCTTGTCCTCAAACGGACAGAACTTCCCGATATATCCCAAATGCCCCAGTATATCGTAATAATCGCAGCTTCGGGCCGTCTCCAGCGACAGGCGCATATATTCATCATATATCTCCCGCTGGGAATACTGCTGCCAGATATCCTTATAATACGGGTCGTGGCCGAACACCAGGTGTTGCGAGCCGATCACAAAATCGCAGGGGTGCGCGCTGAGCAGGCCCGCTATCTCATCCTTATATCTTAAATCCAGCCCGGTTTCAATGCCCCGCCGCATGTTAAGCTCCGGGAATTCGCACCAGGTCTGCTCAAATGCCGCCTCATATGCCGCAAAATCCACAGTAAAATCGGGGGGTACCAGCAGCCCCAAATCGATATGCTCGGAAAACCCTATCTCTTTGATGCCAGCGTCGCGCGCCGCCTGCGCCATGCGCCTCATCGGCACCTTGCAGTCCGCGGAGATGTCCGTATGAATATGGTAATCAATCATGTGTTTGCCCCCATCCCGGTCAATACAAGGGTCTTACCCAATGCCCTTGTTTATCTGCCTTTTAATCCACTTCACGAATTCGCTGATCGGCACCACGGATATGCCAAGCGCCGCCGCATACAGCCACTGCGTTCCCGTCAGAGCCGTCACGCCGAAAAATGCGGCCAGCGGCGCGCACCACACCACCACGGTTTGCAGCAGCGCGGATACGGCAAACGCGATGGGCATCCATTTGTTGCACCACGGGCCAGCAAACGCCGACCGCAGCGAGGAGCGGATGTTGAAAGCGTGAAACAGCTGCACCAGCCCCAGCACCATGAACGCCATGGTGTTGGCCACGGCGCTGTCGTGATACCGGCTTAATCCCAGGAAATAAGCCCCCAGCGTCAGCGCGCTCATGATGACGCCGAACACAATGAGGTTCCCCGCCATGCCTTCCGCGAAGAAGCTCTGCTTCGGGTCCCGCGATTTGCGGCGCATGATGTCGTCCGGAGCGGGCTCCATGCCCAGAGCCAGCGCCGGGAACGTATCCGTCACCAGGTTCACCCACAGTATCTGCACCGGCGTCAGCACCACGAGCCCCGCCATCGTGCCTACAAACAGCGTGACCACTTCGGCCAGGTTGGCGGACAGCAGAAACTGCACAGCTTTTTTTATATTGCGGTAAATGCGCCGCCCTTCCTGCACCGCGCGTACGATGGTGGCGAAGTTGTCGTCCGTCAGCACCATGTCCGAAGCGTTTTTGGACACTTCGGTGCCGGTGATGCCCATGCCCACGCCGATGTCCGCGTTTTTCAGAGCCGGCGCGTCGTTGACGCCGTCGCCCGTCATCGCCACCACGCGGCCCTTTGCCTGAAACGCCTGCACGATGCGCACCTTGTGCTCGGGCGCCACACGCGCGTACACGCGGATATCGTCGATGCTGCCGGCCAGTTCCTCGTCGCTCATGCCGGCTAGCTCGGCGCCGGTGATCGCCCTGCTGCCTTCCGCCAGTATGCCCAGCTCCCGCGCAATGGCCACTGCCGTCACCTTGTGGTCGCCGGTGATCATCACCGGCTTGATGCCCGCCTGCCGGCACATCGCCACCGCCTCGGCAGCCTCGGGCCGCGGCGGGTCCATCATGCCCGCCAGCCCGACAAATATCAGGTCCTCTTCCAGGCCTTCATCCGACAGCGGCACACTCTGCAGCGGCTTGTAAGCCGCGCCCAGCACGCGCAGCGCCTGCCGGGCAAAATCCTCGTTGGCGTCCAGCAGCCGCCGCTTATCATCGTCGCCCAGCGGCCTTATCTCCCCGCCCGCCATCACGCGGCTGCACCGCGCTATCAGTTCATCGGGCGCGCCCTTAACCAAAAGCTCAAGCGTCTCCCGCCCGTTGACCGTGCTCATCAGCTTGCGCTCCGAATCAAACGGAATCTCGTAAACGCGCGGCCAGGACGCAATATCCACGCGCGGTGCGGAAAAAGCATACAGCCCCGTTTCCGTCGGGTCGCCGATCAGATTTTCTTCGCCGCCCTCGTCCGCCACTTTGGTATCGTTGCACAGGGCGAATACCCTGTCCAGCAGCTCCCGTTCCGGGCACGGCGGCACGGCGTCCGCCTCGTAGGCTTCAAAATTATTGTAAGCGCGCTTCACCGTCATGCGGTTCTGCGTCAGCGTGCCCGTCTTGTCGGAGCAGATCACGCTGGTAGACCCCAGCGTCTCCACCGCGGGCAGCTTGCGCACAATCGCGCCGCTTCTGGACATCTTCTGTACGCCCATCGTCAGCTGCAGCGTCACCACCGTTGCGAGCCCTTCGGGGATAGCCGCCACTGCGAGGCTGATGGCCACCATGAACATGTCGAGTATATCCCGGCCGGTTACGAGGCCCACCGCGAATATCACCGCCGCCACCGCCAGCACGGCAATGGACAGCACGCGCGACAGCGCGTCCATGCGGCGCTGCAGCGGCGTCTGGCTTTCCTTCGCGGCATCCAGCGCCCCGGCGATCCTGCCGATCTCGGTCTGCATGCCGGTACCCGTCACCACGCCGGTCCCGCGCCCGTATGTCACGTTGGTGCCCGCATATGCCATGTTCACGCGCTCTGCCAGCAGCGTCTGCTCCGAAAGCACCGCGGCGGCATCCTTCTCCGCTGGTACCGATTCGCCGGTGAGCATCGCTTCCTCGATGCGCAGCGACGCCGTCTCGGTGAGCCGGATATCCGCCGGCACATGGTCGCCCGCTTCCAGCAGCACCACATCGCCCACCACCAGCTCGGATGCGGGCACCGTCGTCACCTGACCGTCGCGGATTACCCGGGCGGACGGCGCGGAAAGCTTCTTCAGCGACTCCAGCGCCGCTTCGGCTTTGGCCTCCTGAATGGTGCCCATCACCGCATTCAATATGATCACCGCAAAAATGATAATAGCATCCGCGAGATCATGCCCGATGACCAGGCTCAGCACGGCGGCGGCCAGCAGCACCAGTATCATCAGGTTTTTGAACTGGCTGATGATGATGCCGAGCAGCGTCTTTTTGCGGCCCTCTCTCAGCGTGTTGGGGCCGTACGCTTTAAGGCGCCTTGCGGCCTCCTCCTGGCTTAAGCCCTCCTGACGGGTGCCCAGCGCTTCAAAAACGCGCTCCGACTTTATACAGAATGGGGATTCTTCCAGCATAGCTGCACTCCCGGAAACAAATAATACAATCTCCCCTTATATTCTGCTGATGATTTCCTGTACAATACGTTCATATTAAATGTGGAAACAGGCGGTTGTCAACTACCCGCCTTCTAACAGCGCTTCCTCAAAGGCTTTCGGAGACAGCGGCTGCGAAAATCACGCATACTGGTCAAATTCTGAGCCAGGAATTCCGGTACATAATAGTTTTTCTGACATCCGCACCGCCCTTCGCTTTTTTCGTCCGGCAGAACAGTCATTACAACGTCTGCCTTCCAACGTCTGCCCTCCATTGATTTTTCCTTGTTTTGCAGGCTTAATATTGCTATAATGGATAATCGTATACAGAGACATAAGGAGAGACAGGCATTGAAAGCTTTAACGAGCGCAGAGCTGCGCCAAATGTATCTTGAATTCTTTGCTTCCAAGGGCCACGCCATTATTCCTTCGGCGTCGTTGATACCCGAGAACGACCCCACAGTATTGTTCACCACCGCGGGCATGCACCCGCTGGTGTCTTACCTTTTGGGCGAGAAGCATCCGGAGGGCAAGCGCCTCGCCAACGTGCAAAAATGCGTGCGCACCGGCGATATCGACGAGGTGGGCGACGCGTCCCACTGCACGTTCTTCGAAATGCTGGGCAACTGGTCACTCGGGGACTATTTTAAGGAAGAAGCCATCGCATACAGCTACGAGTTCCTGACCTCGCCGAAATGGCTTGGTATCGAAAAGGACAGGCTGTACTTCACCTGCTTCGCGGGCGACGAGGACGCCCCGAAGGATATCGAGTCCGCGCAACACTGGATGAGCCACGGCGTGGACGAAAGCCACATATTCTTCCTCGGCAAAAAGTATAACTGGTGGGGCCCGGCAGGCATGACCGGCCCGTGCGGACCGGACACCGAGATGTTTATCGATACGGGGCTGCCCGCCTGCGGCCCGGACTGCAGCCCGGCGTGCTCCTGCGGCAAATACCTCGAGATATGGAACGACGTGTTCATGCAGTACAACAAGACGGCGGACGGCAGGTTCGAGCCGCTAGCTCAGAAGAACGTGGACACCGGCATGGGCCTGGACCGCACCATCTGCATACTGCAGGGCAAAAAATCCGTTTACGACACCGACGTCTTCACCGGCGTCCTCGCCTGCATCGCAGAGCTGTCCGGCAAGGGCTACGGCGACGACCCGGACACCACGCGCGCTTTCCGCATCATCGCGGACCACGTGCGCTGCGCCACCTTCATTCTGGGCGACGAGAAAGGCGTCACGCCTTCCAACGTGGACCAGGGCTATGTGCTGCGCCGCCTGATACGCCGCGCCGTGCGCTACGCGCTGCGACTCGGCATCCCGGAGCAGTCGCTCCAGCATGTCGCCAAGGCCGTGATCGCGCAGTACTGCGGCGTCTACCCCGAGCTCAGGAGCAACGAGAGCCGCATCATCACCGAGCTCAATCTGGAAGAAGAGCGCTTCTCGCGCACCATCCGTCAGGGTCTGCGCGAGTTTGAAAAACTGCAAAACAGATTAACCGGCAAAATCATTGACGGCGCCAGCGCGTTCCGCCTTTATGACACCTTCGGCTTCCCCATCGAGTTCACGCTGGAGCTCGCGCACGAAAACGGGCTGGAGGTAGACACCAAAGGCTTTGAAGAAGCGTTTAAAAAGCACCAGCAGATCTCCGGCGCGGGCGCAGAGCAGCGCTTCAAGGGCGGCCTTGCGGACACCACCGAAGCCACTGCCCGCCTGCATACCGCGACGCACCTGCTGCACGCCGCGCTGCGCAAGGTGCTGGGCGACGAAGTGGCGCAGAAGGGCAGCAACATCACGGCCGAGCGCCTGCGTTTCGATTTCTCGTTCCCGCGCAAGATGGAGGAACACGAAATCAGGGAGGTAGAACGGCTGGTCAACGAGGCCATCGAAGCGGGCGTGGACGTGGTCTGCGATGAAATGTCGCTGGAGGAAGCCAGGAAACAGGGCGCTATCGGCCTGTTCGAGTCCAAATACGGCAATATCGTCAAGTTATACTCCATTCCCGGCTATTCCAAGGAGATCTGCGGCGGCCCGCACGCATCCAACACTGCCGAACTGGGTCGCTTTGAGATCCAGAAAGAGCAGTCCAGCTCCGCGGGCGTTAGGCGCATCAAGGCCGTGCTCCACGCGAAATAGCCGGACGGTTTCCAATAAGGAGTTTCGAAAAACGACAGGAAAAGAGCGGGGTATCCGATATGTTACTCCGCTCTTTTTGTGTCCACAAAATTCCCGTTCCCAAGCTTTATGGCATGTAGTAGATCGCTTCGTCCGGCAATGCGCCGCCCAGCGATTTGGGCTCGCTCTCAAACATCACCTGGAAGTAGTCCTCCAGTATCGCCTTGCAGGCCTCGCCGGTGATGAACGAGATGCCGCAGCGCGGTATGGCCGCCTTGGCGATGGGTTCCGCGCCCACGATGCCCGCCGCCACGATATCCGCAGCGGCCGCGTCAGGGTCTGACGTCACGTACTCCACCGACTGGCTGTAATCTGCGATCAGCTTCTCCATCGCAGCCGTGTCCGCCGCAAAGTCATTTTGTACCACCGTCACGCCCATCGGCATACCCGCGTCTTCGCCGAAAATCTTTCGCCACTCCTCGTTGATGTCAATCTTCACTTTCACGTCCGCATTCTTCGCGAGCACCGTGGATACGAACGGCTCGGGCAGCAGCGCCAATGTCACATCACCGGCTGCCATGGCGTTCGCGAGATCAGCATGAGCGCCCAAGTATTCCACCGTCACGTTCTCCACGCCGTTGGCCGCCAGTATCTTTTTCAGCGCGAACTCCGGCGTAGAGCCCTGGCCGGTGGCGTATATCGTCTTGCCCGCCAGGTCGGTGATGCTCTCCACGCTATCGCCGTTTTCTAGAATGTACAGCACGCCCATCGTGTTCACCGCCACCACGGAGATGCCGCCCTGCATCTTGTTGTACAGCACCACCGCCAGGTTGGACGGTATCGTCGCAACGGATACTTCGCCGCTTATGATCTTGGGCGTGATCTCGTCCGGGCTGGAAAGCAGGCTGACGTCGTAAGCCTCGTTGCTAAACAGCTGGATCATCCCCATGCCGGTAGGCCCCGCCAGCGTGGCGACCTTTACCGGTTCGCTCGCGCCGCCAGTCGGTTCCGTCGTCTCATCGGGCGCTGCCGTCTCAGCTGTCGCCGCCGTCTCAGCTGTCGCCGCAGGGCTCTCGGCGCCTGGGGTTTGCCCGGCTGTTTCGGCGGGCGTGTTTCCCGCACAGGCAGCCATCATCAGGATCACCATCAGCAGCGCCACCGCTGCCATCCACACTCTTTTCATGCTCCATTCTCCTTTATAAACCTTATTTACTCCCGCGCCCAGCGCAGGATGAGTACCGCTTATGCCTTAGCCCCTCTCTTCCGGAATCAAAAAACCTGCCCCGAAAGGCAGGCCTACAATGCAAAATCATCGGCTGGCAGCAGCCAAATTCTATGCAACGCGCCTTTCGGTTAAGAACAAAGTCTGCACCGTCAGATCGGGTTTATGGGTTTTGCCGGACACCGCGCAGAACGCATCTTGCGCCGCATCTCTGTGAATATTATCACAATATTCCCAAAAAATCAAGAGCGTAAATCGTCGCTGCGGCTGCCGCCATGAGGTACTGTCAAGAAAATTTCGCAAATTTGATTGCCGCCTGGTGGCCCGCAGCTAGCTGATAGCTGAACCGGCTTCTTCTTTCAGCATCTCGTCCAGGTGTGTCATGCTCAT